>NZ_MAPV01000164.1:669-2015 GCF_001700505.1 Streptomyces mutomycini | reverse complement strand
CCCCGGGGGAGCTTCAACTTCTCGTCCAGCCGCTCCACGTGGCGAATACGCTGCTCTTCGGACAGATAGGTGGAAGGACCACCCCGGAGAATGACATTGGGCTCGGCGATGCTCATGCGGTACTTACTCCTCGGTGAATGTCAGGCTTTCGGTCGGGGTTCAGGTCGAGGGATCGCTCTGTGGCCGGCACAGTGATTGCCGTGACCACAAGACCGTTCCCGGCGATCCAGCGGCCGGTGAATCCCTCAGGGGCACTACGGATACCGCGGACACCTTGCGGAAGAATATGTGCGGAAAACGTTCCGGCTTCCGGATCGATCTCGATGAGGGCGTCTTCGAATCCAAGTGGACGACGGGTGAGCGGAAACCAGGTCTTATAAACGCTTTCCTTCGCACTGAAAAGCATCCTGTCCCAGTGCACGCCGGGAAAGTTGCGAAGCAGTTCCTTCGTCCTTGTCACCTCCCGGGGAAGCGCCACGGCCTCGAGGACGCCGTCCGGCAGTGGCTGGTCCGNNGGCCGGTCCGACGGGAACTTGAGGCGGGCGAGCGCCATGCGGGCACAATGACGTCCCGTGGTGAATTCGCGGCGCCGGGAATCCACGGAATCGCGAACGAGTACCTCCTCCTCGGGAAGAAGCGTGGCCTCCGGTGGATCCGTGAACACCTCGTGCGAAGCGATTTCCGCTGCGAGCAACTGCCCAATCATCGCTTTCACCCGTTCCAGGCCGGTGATTGTTCTGCAACCACAGGGGAGGATTTCGTGAAGCGTATTTCTCCTCCGTCGGAGGCGACACCCCTATGTTCGATCTCTCACCCCTATTTACGTGTCGAAACCCCTGCATTCATGCAAACCTGAGCTGCGGGCGCGAGCGCGTGGTTCATGCTGCGGCCGTGGCTGCCTGCGTACGGACGACGAGGAGCAAGGACATGCCCCAGGAATTCCGGCGGATCGATGTGCCGCTCGGTGCGCGGTCGTACTCCGTGCGGATCGGCCCAGGCGTGCGTCACACACTGCCCGAGGTGGTGGCCGAGACCGGCGCGGCGCGGGTCGTCATCGTGTCCGCGAGGCCCAGCACCTGGGTGCCGGATCCCGGAGTGCCGGCGCTGACGCTGGAGGCGAAGGACGGCGAGGCCGACAAGACGCTGGCAACGGTGGAGGAGCTCTGCCGCCGGTTCGCCGAGTTCGGACTGACCAGGACGGACGCGGTGGTCTCCTGCGGAGGCGGAACGACCACCGATTCGGTGGGCCTGGCGGCCGCGCTCTACCACCGCGGTGTTCCGGTGATCCATCTGCCGACTTCACTCCTGGCCCAGGTCGACGCGAGCGTCGGCGGGAAGACCGCGGT
>NZ_MAPV01000164.1:0-662 GCF_001700505.1 Streptomyces mutomycini | reverse complement strand
GCCGGACGGCTGGCGGGAGCGCTGGGCCGTATCGACGAGGCGCGGGTCACGGAACACCGCACGGTCGTGGCGAGTTACTCGCTGCCCACGGAGCTTCCGGCCGGACTGGTCCCGGACCGCCTCATCGCCCTGATGAGGCTCGACAAGAAGGCCACCACCGGCCTGTCGTTCGTCCTGGACGGACCGCGGGGACCGGAGCTGGTGCACGACGTCCCGGAACACGTCGTCGCCGAGACACTCGCCGCCATGGGGTCCGGCCCTCAGGACGACCGCACATCCACCTCCGACACGAAGGGTGCGTCATGAGCACACTGCTACTTCTCAACGGTCCCAACCTTGGGATTCTCGGACGCCGCGAACCGGAGGTCTACGGGAAGGCGACACTGGCCGATGTCGAGCGCTCCGTGGCCCAGGAGGTGAAGGAGCGGGGCTGGGACGTGGTCTCGGTCCAGCGTGAATCCGAGGGCGAGCTGATCCATGCGATCCAGGACAACTACGACTCGGTCGGCGCGATCGTCAACCCCGGCGCGCTGATGATCGCGGGCTGGAGCCTGCGGGACGCCCTGGCCAACTACCCCCGGCCGTGGATAGAGGTGCACCTCTCGAACGTCTGGGCGCGTGAGCAGTTCCGGCACGAGTCCGTCATCGCTCCCCTGGCCGGA
>NZ_MAPV01000163.1 GCF_001700505.1 Streptomyces mutomycini | reverse complement strand
GCTCGGGGTGGGGCCGGTGTGCGTGTCCGGCATGGCCGGCGTCGGCGAGGTGGCCGGAGCCGTCGCACCGGATCGGTCCGGCAGGGCATGCGATGCCTGCGGCTGACGTCCGACCAGAGCCAGTGCCTGTTCGACAGCCCGCTCCTCTTCGGCCGCCCGCGCTTCCTCGGCTGCCCGCTCCTCTTCCGCCGCCCGTACCTCCTCGGCTGCCCGCTCCTCGCCTCCGTGCGCGGTCACGGCGTGCCGGGGTCGCTGCCCGCCTCCGTTTCCTCCTCCCACCGGAGCGCGAGGGCCGTGGCCTTGCGAGAGGCTTCGGCCACCGCGTCAGCCGCCGCCTCCGGGCTCTTGCCACTGCTCGCCATCGCTGCCGCGTACCCCACCAGGAAGGTGGTCAGCGGCGCGGCGGGCCGGGCGACGCCGTGCGCGGCGTCTCGGGCGAGGTCGAGCAGGGCGCCGGTGTCGACGTCGAGTTCGATGCCCAGTTCGTTCTTGACTGCGGTGATCCATTCGTCCAGCACAGTCCCATGCTCCCTGATCCGCGCCCTGGCGGCAGCAATGTCTTCCCAGGTGTCGCAGTCGAACGAGGCGAGCGGGCCGGCCTGGACGCGTGCCAGATCCAGCTCGGCCGTCAGCAACCGCAGCGGAAGACCGGCGAGGCTGCCGTATTCGGTGGCGAGAAGGGCGAGTTCACGGCGCAGCGGCTCTGCGCGGTAGACGGCGACCAGCGGCTGGTCCCGGCCGTCCGGATCGGTACAGAGAGCACCTTCCCGAGCGCCTGGATCCGCCGCGGCCAGCAGGGCGCGTACGGTCGCCTCTCCCAGGAACGGCAGATCCGCGGAGAGCACCAGAACGCTGTCCGCGTCCGTGTGCCGTACGCCCGCGCCGAGCGCGGCCAAGGGGCCTCCGCCCTCCGGCACTTCCCTTGTCCAGGTGACGGGACGCACCGTGGGCCTGCGCCCGCCCACCACCACGGTGGACCTTGCGTCGGCACAGACGGCGAGCACCCGGTCGAGCAGCGCACGGCCGCCCACGCGAAGCCCTGGCTTGTCAGCTCCCCCGAGGCGTTTCGCAGCCCCTCCGGCAAGCACGATGGCGTCATACGCGGTCATGCCCCGAGTATGCGGGCCGCCCGCCCAGGACGGTTCCCCGGGGACCGAAGTCACAAGACCCCGGACCGGGGCCGTCCACGGCGGGCCCGCTACAGCGTTCGCACCGGCTCCACTACAGCGTGCGCAACAGCACCGCGGGCTGTTCCACACAGTCGGCCACGTACCGCAGGAAGCCCCCTGCGGTGCCGCCGTCACAGACCCGGTGATCGAAGGTGAGCGAGAGCTGGACGACTTGGCGGACCGCCAGTTCGCCCTCGTACACCCACGGTTTGGGCATGATCCGGCCGACTCCGAGCATCGCCGCCTCCGGGTGGTTGATGATCGGCGTCGACCCGTCGACACCGAACACGCCGTAGTTGTTCAGCGTGAATGTGCCGCCGGTGAGCTGCGCCGGGGTCAGCTTCCCGTCCCGGGCCGCCTGGGTCAGCCGGGCGATCTCCGCTCCGATCGACTCGGCGTTCCGCGTGTGCGCGTCCCGGACGACCGGAACGACCAGGCCCCGCTCCGTCTGGGCCGCGAAGCCCAGGTGGACTCCGGGCAGCCGCACGATCTCCCGGGCGTCGGCGTCAACCGTCGAGTTGAGCTCGGGGAACCGCGCCAGAGCCGCCGTGCAGATACGCGCCAGCAGGGCGAGCACCGACACCTTCGGCCCTGCGGCGGAACCGCCGGCCGCGTTCATCGCGGCTCGGGCCGCCATCAGCTCGGTGGCATCGGCGTCGACCCAGCATGTGGCATCGGGAATCTCCCGCCGACTGCGCGACAGCTTCTCCGCGACCGCGCCCCTGACCCCGCGCAGCGGGATCCGCTCGGCCGACGGGGCCGGCTCCGGCGCGGCCGCGGGGGCTGCGCCGGCAGCGGGCTCCTCGCCCGCGGCCTTGATCGCGCACTCCACATCGGTGCGCAGAATCAGTCCGTCCCGTCCCGTACCGGCGACATGCCGGAGATCCAGACCGTGCTGCCGCGCCAGCTTCCGGACCAGTGGGGAGATGACGGCGACAGGGCCCTGCGCCTCCGCGAGGCTGAGGGCCGATGCCTCAGCCGGGACAAGTGCCGCAGACGGGCCCGGAACAGCTGTCGTGGCCTGAGCCTCAGGTGCGACCCGCGCCGCGGTTGCTACGGGTGCCGTAGCTGCTGAGACCGGTGCCGGTGCTGGGACCGGTGCCGGTGCTGAGGCCGGCGACGCAGGCGTGGCCGAGATCGCAGCGGGCCTGACCCTGCGTCTGCGCGCCGCGGGTGCACCCGTGCCGTAACCGACCAGCACGTTGCCGGACGACTCGTCCTGCGCACCGCCGCCCGCGGACTCGCCGGAAGCCGCGGGCCCCGTCACCGGCTCCGCCGATCCGACCGCCACCGTCAGCAATGGCGCGCCGACCGGGAGCTCCGCACCCTCCTCGCCGAACCGCGCCGTCACCACGCCCCCGTAAGGGCAGGGGACCTCCACCATTGCCTTGGCCGTCTCGACCTCGACGACGGGCTGGTCCACGGCGACGACGTCGCCGACCTCCACCAGCCAGCGCACGATCTCGGCCTCGGTCAGCCCCTCGCCCAGATCCGGCAGCTTGAATTCGAGCACCTTCGCCATCAGCTCTCGGCCTCCCACTGAAGACGGGCGACCGCGTCGAGCACACGGTCCACACCCGGCAGATGGTGCCGCTCCTGCATCGGCGGCGGATAGGGAATGTCGAAACCGGCGACGCGCAGGACCGGTGCCTCCAGATGGTGGAAACACCGCTCCGTGACCCGCGCCGCGATCTCACCGCCCGGACCGCCGAAACCGGAGGACTCATGGACGACCACCGCGCGCCCCGTGCGGCGGACCGACGCGGCGACGGTCTCGTCATCGAAGGGCACCAGCGAGCGCAGGTCGACCACTTCGAGGTCCCATCCCTCGGCCGTCGCCGCCTCGGCTGCCTCCAGGCACACCGGAAGCGACGGTCCGTAGGTGATCAAGGTCGCGCTGCGTCCGGGGCGCCGGATCACGGCCCGCCCGATGGGTTCGACCGGGGCCGGCGCATCCGGCGACCAGTCGGCCTTGGACCAGTAGAGCCGCTTCGGTTCCAGGAAGACCACCGGGTCGTCGGAGGCGATCGACTCCCTCAGCAGCCCGTACGCGTCGTCGACCGTGGCCGGCATCACCACATGAAGGCCGGGGGTCGCCATGTAGTAGGCCTCCGAGGAGTCGCTGTGGTGTTCGACCCCGCCGATCCCGCCGCCGTAAGGCACCCGCACCGTGATCGGAAGCGGCATGGCGCCCCCTGTCCGGTTCCGCATCTTGGCGACATGGCTGATCAGCTGCTCGAACGCCGGGTACGCGAAGGCGTCGAACTGCATCTCCACTACGGGCCGCAGCCCGTACATCGCCATGCCCACGGCCGCGCCGAGGATTCCCGCCTCGGCCAGCGGTGTGTCCGTGCAGCGCTCGTCGCCGAACTCCTTCGCCAGGCCGTCGGTGACGCGGAAGACGCCACCGAGTGTGCCGACGTCCTCCCCGAGGACGTGAACCGTCGGGTCCTCCGCCATCGAGTCCCGCAACGCACGTCCGAGGGCCTGTGCCATCGTGGCCGGCCTGGCCCGGCCGGTCCGCTCACCGGCCGTCGCCGCAACGGTGCTCATCGCCCCTCCTCCGCGCCGCTCTCGTCGTGCGGACCCTGCTCGGCGTCCAGCTCGCTCCGCAGCTGTGCCGCCTGCTCCCGCAGCTGGCCGGTCTGTTCCTCGTAGACATGGGCGAACAGGTCCATCGGGTCGAGCACCGGATCGGCGTTCATCTGCTCACGCAGCCTCTCCGCCATACGCTCCGCCGCCTCCCGTACCGTCGCGATACCTTCCTCGTCCAGCAGCCCGCGCCCGGTCAGTTCCCGCTCGAGAAGTCTGATCGGATCGTGCTCGCGCCACGCCTCCACCTCGCTGTCCCCGCGGTATCGGGTGGCGTCGTCGGCGTTGGTGTGAGCCTCCATGCGGTAGGTGACGGCCTCGACGAGTGTCGGTCCCTCACCCCGCCTGGCCCGTGCCACAGCACCGCTCAGCACCTCGTGCACCGCCGCCGCGTCGTTACCGTCGACCAGGCGACCCGGCATCCCGTATCCGACGGCCTTGTGGGCGAGGGACGGCGCCGCGGTCTGCTTGGCCAGTGGCACCGAGATCGCGAAGCCGTTGTTCTGCACGAGGAACACGACCGGCGCCCGCCAGACAGCAGCGAAATTCAGCGCCTCGTGGAAGTCGCCCTCACTCGTCCCGCCGTCGCCGACCATCGCGAGGGCCACCACGTCGTCGCCCTTGAGGCGCGCCGCGTGCGCAAGGCCCACCGCATGCGGCAACTGGGTGGCGAGCGGGGTGCACAGCGGTGCGATGCGGTGCTCACGCGGGTCGTAACCGGTGTGCCGGTCCCCCCGCAGCAGCGTCAGCGCCTCGACCGGGTCAAGGCCACGGGCCACTGCGGCAAGGGTGTCGCGATAGCTGGGAAAGAGCCAGTCGCGGTCCTCCAGCACGAGCGCCGCCGCGATCTCACAGGCCTCCTGACCGGTGCTCGACGGGTACACCGCGAGCCTGCCCTGCTTGGTCAGGGCGGTGGCCTGCGCGTTGTACCGGCGACCGCGCACCAGCTCGGCATAGAGCCTCAGCAGCAGCTCAGGATCGGCGCCGGCCGCTGCGTCCGTACCGAGCACGCGGAACGGCTCGGGGTCCGGGAGCAGCGGCGCGGGGTCGGTGAGCGGCTTCCAGGCCGGGGGCGGCGTGGGCCTGTAGGCGGCTGCGCCGGGCAGCTCCTGGACCGTCATGACAAGCACCTCCTGGCATCGAGATATATCGAGGGGTGTCGAAATCCGCAGGAATGGCGGGGCGTGAGCAGGGCACGGTGTGGTGTGCCTCACCTACCGATTGTTCGGTCGTCGGCGCAATTTGGCTACAGGCACCTCCAGCCTGTGGACAAACGGTTCTCCACAGCCTGGGATAGGAGCAGGTCGTCCACAACAGGGAGGTGCGGGCCGATGACAGCTGAACAAATGGCCGAGGGAGGCGGGGACCCCGGCCGCACTCCGCCCGCACGACCGCTGGATTCCACGGACCGCGCCATCCTGCGCATCCTCCGGACGGACGGCCGAGCCTCGATACGTGCCGTCGCGGAGCGCGTCCACGTCTCGCGGGCAAACGCGTACGCCCGGATCAACAGGCTCGTCGAGGACGGCGTGATCCGCGGCTTCAGCGCACGCGTGAACCACGAAAGGGCGGGGCAGGCCGCCTCCGCCTACATCACGCTCAAGATCGTCCAGAACTCCTGGCGCACCGTGCGCGAACAGCTCCAGGCGCTCCCGGGAGCCACCCACATCGCGCTGGTCAGTGGCGACTTCGACGTGCTGCTCCTCGTGCACACCCCGGACAACCAGGCGCTGCGCGAGCTGGTCCTGACCCGGATCCAGGCCATACCGGAAGTGCTGTCCACCCGCACCCTGCTGGTGTTCGAGGAGACCGACCTCGGCCCGCGCCCGGACCGCCCGGCCGAGCTCGCCTAGCCGTCGGGTCCGGATCGGGCCGGATCAGCCGGCCCGCATCCCTTCGAAGGCCAGCTGGACGACCGTGTCTGCGAGCTGCTGCGTCTCGGAGGAACCTCCCGGCTGCGGGCGATACCACTCGACCAGCGAGTTCACCATGCCGAAGAGCAGCCGGGTCGCCAGGCGTATGTCCACGTCCGCACGCAGGTCTCCGTCCGACACGGCGGCCTTGAGCAGCTCGGACACCCGCTGATCGAATTCCCGCCGGCGCTCCAGGGCCCATCGCTCCGTCGTCGTGTTGCCGCGTACGCGCAGCAGCAGCGTCACGTACGGCAACTCCTCCATGAGCACCTCGACCGTCCGGCGCGTGACGTACTCGACCCGGGCGATCGCCCGCCCGTGTATCGCCCCGGGCTCGTCGAGAATGCCGAAGAGCCCGTCGAGCGCACGGCTCACCGCGCGCCTCAGGAGCTCTTCCTTGCCCGCCACATGGTGATAGATGGACGATTTGGAAATACCCGCCGCCTTGGACAGGTGCTCCATGGACGTGCCGTCGTAGCCCCGCTCGTTGAAGACACGGACCGCGACGGTCAGGAGTGTCTCAGGGGTGTACGTGTCCCGCTTGGCCGTGGTCATGACCGCGATCCTCCCCCATGAGTTGTCCACAGGTTTCCGGGACCCCTTGTCCCGACCGATCGTTCGGTTACTCTAACTCCGTCAGCACATCCCTGCCCGGCTCGACGAGGAGTTGGTCCGTCATGGCCGCCGAGCTTTCCCCCGAAAAGCTGTCCGAGATCCACCGCCCGACGCTCGACCAGGCCCTGGACGCGATCCGTACGCGCGCCTACTGGTCTCCGCACCCCGAGCACCCGAAGGCCTACGGCGAGGGGGGCCTCCCCGGCAGCCTCGGTGCGGCCGAGGGCAAAGCGGCGTTCGACGCCGTGCTCAACACCCGGCTGGACCTCGGCCAGCCCGGCACCGACGGCTGGACGGGCGGAGAGGTCTCGCCCTACGGGCCGGAGCTCGGCGTCGAGTATCCGCACGCGGACCCGGACATCCTGCTTCCCGCCATGAGTGCCGCCATGGGCTCCTGGCGCGCGGCGGGGCCCGAGACGAGGGCCCATGTCTGTCTCGAGATCCTCTCCCGGATCAGCGCCCGTACGCACGAGCTGGCCCACGCCGTGATGCACACCAGCGGGCAGGCGTTCGTGATGGCCTTCCAGGCGGGCGGACCACACGCCCAGGACCGCGGCCTGGAGGCAGTGGCGTACGCGTACGCGGAGCAGACGCGCACGCCGCGCAGCGCCGACTGGTCGAAGCCGCAGGGCAAGCGCGACCCGTTGCAGCTGCACAAGTCGTTCACGGCGGCCGGGCGTGGCATCTCACTGCTGATCGGCTGCAACACCTTCCCCACGTGGAACGGCTATCCCGGCCTCTTCGCCTCGCTGGCGACCGGCAATCCCGTGCTGGTCAAGCCGCACCCTCGTGCGGTCCTCCCCCTGGCGCTCACCGTCCAGCTGGCGCGCGAGGTACTGGCCGAGGCGGGCTTCGACCCCAACCTCGTCGCCCTGGCGGCGGAGCGCCCCGGCGAGGGCGTCGCCAAGACGCTCGCGGTACGGCCCGAAATCAAGATCATCGACTACACGGGTTCGACCGCCTTCGGCGACTGGCTGGAGACCAACGCCCGTCAGGCGCAGGTCTACACGGAGAAGGCCGGCGTCAACACGATCGTCCTCGACTCCACCGACAACTACCGGGGCATGCTCTCCAACCTGGCCTTCTCGCTCTCCCTCTACAGCGGCCAGATGTGCACCACCCCGCAGAACCTGCTCATTCCACGCGCCGGCATCGCGACCGACGCGGGCACCAAGTCCTACGAGGACGTGGTGGCGGACCTCGCGGAGGCGGTGAGCGGACTCCTCGGCGACGACGCCCGGGCCAACGGACTGCTCGGCGCCCTCGTGAACCCGGACGTGAAGGCCCGGCTGGAAGGAGCCGCGGCCCTGGGCGACGTCGCGCTCGCCTCGCGGCCGGTGGCCAACCCCGACTTCCCCGACGCCGTGGTCCGCACGCCCGTTCTCGTGAAGCTCGACGGGACGAAGCCCGACGACGGGGCGCCCTACCTTTCGGAGTGCTTCGGCCCGGTCTCGTTCGCGGTCGCCGTCGACTCGACCGGTGACGCGCTGGACCTGCTGCGCCGCACGGTCCGCGAGAAGGGCGCGATGACCGTCGGCGCGTACACCACCTCTCCCGAGGTGGAACGTGCGGTGGAGGACGTCTGCTTCGACGAGTCGGCTCAGCTCTCCCTGAATCTCACCGGCGGGGTTTTCGTCAACCAGACAGCGGCCTTCTCCGACTTCCACGGTTCGGGAGGCAACCCGGCGGCCAACGCGGCTCTCTGCGACGGGGCCTTCGTGTCCAACCGCTTCCGGGTGGTGGAGGTCCGCCGCCAGGCCTGATCAAGGCCCTTGCGCACGAGGCCCGGCCGGGGGGCGATCCATGGGGCGTCCGGTGGAGCGGAGAACCGCTCCACCGGTCAGCCGCCGCGCGGGTCCGGAATGTCCGCGTAGCGCTGCACCCAGGCGTGCATGGCGATGGCGGCCGCAGCGCCGGCGTTGATCGACCGCGTCGAGCCGAACTGAGCGATCGAGCACGTCATCGCGGCGTGCTTGCGTGCTTCCTCCGTAAGCCCCGGCCCCTCCTGCCCGAACAGCAGCACACACCGCCGCGGCAGCTCCGTCCGCTCCAGCGGCACGGCCCCCGGAAGGTTGTCGATCCCGATGATCGGCAGCCCCTCGGCCTCCGCCCAGGCGGTCAGGTCCGCCGTATCCGGGTGGTGCCGCACATGCTGATAGCGGTCGGTGACCATGGCACCCCGCCGGTTCCAGCGACGCCGCCCCACGATGTGGATCTCCTTCGCGAGGAAGGCGTTGGCGGTGCGCACCACCGAACCGATGTTGAAGTCATGGCCCCAGTTCTCCACAGCCACGTGGAAGTCGTGCCGCCGCAGGTCGAGATCGGCGACGATCGCCTCCCGCGTCCAGTACCGGTAGGCGTCGCCCACATTGCGCCGGTCACCGTGAGCGAGGAGTTCGGGATCGTAGCGCTCCCCCTCGGGCCAGGGCAGCGGGTGCGGCCCGACACCGATCACGGCGCCGTACCCGTCGTCGTACTGGATCGGTTCCGCCGAAGGATCGGGCGTGGCCGCCGCGTCCGCGGACGGATCAGGCGCGGCTGCCGCCCGGGGCTCTTCTGTACTGCCGGTCTCGCTGGTCACCCGACGAGCGTATGGCCACTGCCACCGCCGCCGCGCGGGGCCTCCTCGACGTCCGGCACCGCCCGCCGCTGCCCGGGGAGCCGGAGCCTGCCTGCCGCCCGGGAGAACAGACGTTGCCGGACGTGCCAGACCCTCTCTCCCAGCCACACCAGAAAGACCGTCGGCAGGAAGACGGCGTCCGCGGCGATCATCGCCATGGAGAAGAAGGGCAGCCCCAGCAGCAAGGCGATCCCGGCGTGCTCACCGATCATGAGGACCAGCAGGACGTTCTTGACCCGCCGGTTGAACAGCGTGAACGGGAAGGCGACCTGCACGATGACCGTGGCGTACGTCAGCACCATCACCGCCAGGGCGCTGGAGGCGAGCAGGCCCGAGAGCCCCGGCCACGGGGCGAAGTAGTCCAGCTTGAGCGGGTAGTAGATCGCGGTGCCGTCCTGCCAGCGGGAACCCTGGATCTTGTACCACCCGGCAGTCGCGTAGACGAGACAGACCTCGGCCATGATGACGAGAAGAGCGGCATTGTGGGCCAGATTGGCCAGCACGTCGAAGAGCGCGCGCAGCTCATGGCCCGGTGCGTACCGGCTCAGGACCCACCAGGCACCGTTCCCCAGCCACAGCACCCACAGGAGGGACGGCATCCACCATGTGCCGCCGAAGCCGCCTATGAGGGTGGCGGGCAGGAGGACACAGCCGAGCAGCGCCCACAGGACCGGACCGGCGACGTCACGGGCGGGCGGGCCTGCCTGCGCGCGGCAAACGGCGCTCCGAGACAGACGGCGCGCGTCCAGGGACCAGACCCGCGCGCAGCGCGTCAGCACCAGATAGACCGCCATCAGGTGGATGACGTTGTCGCCGCCGTCGCCCATGAAGATGCTGCGGTTCTGCAGGGAGAGCACCCCGGCCATGAAAAGAACGGATGTGGCCCGTGTCCGCCAGCCGGTCATCAGCAGCGCGGCCGATACCAGGGTGATCGCGTACACGGCCTCGAACCAGATCGTGCTGTCCGACCACATCAGGACGGTGAACGAGCCGTTGTTGGCGATGAGGCGGTGCGCCATGTCCCAACTCCACGGCCCCTCGGGGCCGTACAGCTCGTGACGGTGGGGCAGCTCGCGCAGCAGGAACAGCAGGTAGGTGGCGGATACGCCGATCCGGACGACCGCGCTCTGGTAGGCGCCGAGGGGCGAGGCGGTGACGCGCTGGACGGCGCGGGCGAGCGAACGGCCGACGGCGCCGGTGCTCTCACGGACCGGGACGGGGGCACTCATTTCTCCGCCTTCCGGAGCTGCGAAGCCTGATCGGCCGAGGCCGCCCCGGGAAGGTCCGCCGGAGCGACGGTCCACCACGGGAGCTCTCTGTACTCCGCATTGGTGCTGATCTTCTCGTCGCTCCACTCCGGTGCCGCGACGGAGCGCACCGCGGACCGGACCTGGATGCGCTCGACCGCTCCGCCGTAGCCGTGTTCGGCGAGGCGCACCATGACGATGCGGCGGATGTAACGCTCGGACAGCTCGCCGCGCAGGCCGTTGGGGCGGTTCTCGCTGTCGTGGGAGCCGGTGTAGAAGTCCCAGGCACGGCGCAGCTCGTTCTGGTCGACATGGCTGGGGAGGACGTTTCCGCGTATCGCCTCGCCGTCCTCACGCGAGAGATTGATCCAGCGTGTGATGCTGCTGCCGTCCGCGCCGTTGTCCTCCAACTCCGCCCGCACGTGCACGGAGATGTTCTGCTGAAGAGGGTTGGGGGCGAAGAGTTTCCAGTTCTGCTCGAACTCGGGGAAGACCCAGTCGTCGACCACATCGCCGTGCTGCTTCGTCAGCGTGTTGGACGGCGCGACGTGGAGAAAGATCATGGCTACGTGTGCGAAGGCCAGCAGCCCTATCAGGGATACCGCGATCGCCGCGGCGACCTGGTACGGAGGGGAGAGTGCGGCCATACCGCCGTCCGGACGGCGTCCGGCGGGCGCGGGGGCCGTGTCCGTCTGCGCCGCGGCGACCGGTCGGGAGCGATCCGCCGCCTCCGGTATCCCCGCAGGTTCGGACTCCGGGTCCTGATCCGCTTCCGGGACGTTGGTCACGCCGGGCCGGACGAGCTTCTTTTCGCTTCCGGTGCGCCCACCGTGGTCCGCATCCATCCTGCCCCGATCACCGTCGATCACCACTCAGTTATCCACAGGGTTGACACCCTACGGGCCTCCGGCTCACCATTGAAGCCAAGGAACCGAACGATCGGTCGGTAGGGAGCCCGGGATGGCGGCAGTGACTGCGGACCAGACGACGCAGGGGACAGCAGGCACGGCGGAGGAAGCGGAAGCGGCCCACCTGGCAACATTCGACGCCGCAGTGGCGGCGGACGACCGGATCGAGCCCCGCGACTGGATGCCCGAGGCGTACCGGGCTTCACTGGTCCGCCAGATGGCCCAGCACGCCCATTCCGAGATCATCGGCATGCAGCCCGAGGCCAACTGGATCTCAAGGGCGCCCTCGCTGCGCCGCAAGGCCATCCTGATGGCGAAGGTGCAGGACGAGGCCGGACACGGCCTCTACCTGTACAGCGCGGCGGAGACGCTCGGCACCAGCCGCGAGGAGCTCCTCGACAAACTGCACGCCGGTCGGCAGCGCTATTCCTCCATCTTCAACTACCCCACGCTGACCTGGGCGGACGTGGGAGCGATCGGCTGGCTCGTCGACGGCGCCGCCATCACCAACCAGGTACCGCTCTGCCGCTGCTCCTACGGCCCGTACGCGAGGGCGATGGTCCGCATCTGCAAGGAGGAGTCCTTCCACCAGCGCCAGGGTTACGAGCTGCTGCTGGCCCTCAGCCACGGCACCCCCGCCCAGCACGAAATGGCACAGGACGCGGTGAACCGCTGGTGGTGGCCGTCCCTGATGATGTTCGGTCCGCCGGACGACGCCTCGGCGCACTCGGCGCAGTCGATGGCCTGGAAGATCAAGCGGCACTCCAACGACGAGCTGCGCCGGCGCTTCGTCGACATCTGCGTCCCGCAAGCGCAGGTGCTGGGCCTCAGCCTTCCCGACCCCGACATCCGGTGGAACGAGAAGCTCGGACAGCACGACTACGGAGCGATCGACTGGACGGAATTCCAGGAGGTCCTCAAGGGCAACGGCCCCTGCAACGAACAACGGCTGACCCAGCGCCGCAAGGCCCACGAAGAAGGCGCCTGGGTCCGCGACGCGGCAGCGGCGTACGCAGACAAGCACTCGGCACGGCCCGGCACAGCCGGAGCAGCCGCCCAGCCCGTGGAGGCGACCGCATGAGCAGCTCGACCGACTGGCCCCTGTGGGAGGTGTTCGTGCGTTCCCGGCGCGGGCTGTCCCACACCCATGCGGGCA
This sequence comes from Streptomyces mutomycini, assembly GCF_001700505.1. Lineage (GTDB taxonomy): Bacteria > Actinomycetota > Actinomycetes > Streptomycetales > Streptomycetaceae > Streptomyces > Streptomyces mutomycini. Next base: position 3,311 of record NZ_MAPV01000163.1, on the reverse strand, counting down.
GTCTGCACGCGCCGGACGCCGAGATGGCCCTGCGCAACGCCCGCGATCTGTACACGCGCCGCTCGGAAGGAGTCTCCCTCTGGGTGGTTCCCTCGACGGAGATCACCGCCTCCTCGCCGGACGAGAAGGACTCCTTCTTCGAACCCGCCGGTGACAAGCCCTATCGCCACCCCACGTTCTACGAGATCCCGGAAGGGGTGAAGCACCTGTGACCGCGGCTCTCGCCCTGGGCGACGACGCGCTGGTGCTCTCGCACCGGCTGGGTGAGTGGGCGGGCCACGCCCCCGTGCTGGAGGAGGAGGTGGCTCTTGCCAACATCGCCCTGGACCTGCTGGGACAGGCCAGGATGCTGCTCTCGTTCGTGGGGGACGAGGATCAGCTGGCCTACCTCCGTGAGGAGCGGGCCTTCCGCAACGTTCAACTGGTCGAGCAGCCGAACGGCGACTTCGCCCACACCATGGCTCGCCAGCTCTACTTCTCCGTCTACCAGCATCTGCTGTACGAGGAGCTGGCCGCCGGCGAGGGCGAGTTCGCGGATCTCGCCGCCAAGGCCGTCAAAGAAGTCGCCTATCACCGGGACCACGCGGAGCAGTGGGTCCTGCGGCTCGGTGACGGCACCGCGGAAAGCCATGAGCGCATGCAGCTCGGGCTGGACGCGCTGTGGCGGTTCACCGGCGAGCTGTTCGAGCCCGTCGGTGGAGTCGACATCGACCGGAGCGCCCTGAGCGACCGCTGGCTCGCCGCGGTCACCTCCGTGGTGGAGCGGGCCACCCTGACAGTCCCGTCGGGGCCTCAGTCCGGTGCCTGGGCGGCCGGAGCGGGCCGGCAGGGCCTGCACACGGAACCTTTCGGACGGATGCTCGCAGAGATGCAGCACCTCCACCGCAGCCACCCGGGGGCGTCGTGGTGACCACCGAGACCCCGCTGGAAGCGGAGCTCCATCGGCTGGCCGGCTCCGTGCCCGATCCCGAGCTCCCGGTCCTCACTCTGGACGAACTCGGTGTGCTCCGCGGAGTGCGGGTGGACGGGCCGGACAAGGTCACGGTGCGTCTCACGCCCACATACACAGGCTGCCCCGCCATCGAGGCCATGTCCGCCGACATCGAGCGTGTGCTGCTCGACCACGGTGTAGCCGAGGTGTCCGTGGTCACGGTCCTGGCCCCGGCTTGGTCGACGGACAACATCAGCGACGAAGGGCGCCGAAAGCTCGCCGAGTTCGGCATAGCGCCACCACGTCAGGGGGGCGGCCCGGGCGGTCCGGTTCCCCTGACACTCTCGGTGCGCTGTCCGCACTGCGGATCCACGGACACGGAGCTTTTGAGCCGGTTCTCCTCCACGGCGTGCAAGGCGCTGCGCCGATGTGTGGCCTGCCGCGAACCGTTCGACCACTTCAAGGAGTTGTAGATGTTCCATCTGCTCCGGGTCAGCACGATCGAGCGGATCACGGACGACGCGGTGGCCGTCACCTTCGCCGTGCCGTCCGAACTGCGCGAGACCTTCCGCCACACTCCGGGCCAGCACCTGAATGTGCGCTACAGCGTCGGCGGCGAGGAGATCCGACGGTCGTACTCGATCTGCGCACCTGCCGCCGAGCCGCCGGGCGACCCCGTGGTTCGGGTGGGTATCCGCATGGTCGACGGGGGGGCGTTCTCGACCTACGCCCTCAAGGAGCTGGCCGTCGGGGACCAGGTGGAGAGCATGGCTCCGACGGGCCGTTTCGTCCTCGCCCCCCGCCCGGGCCATTTCGCCGCGATCGTCGGCGGCAGTGGCATAACGCCGGTGCTGTCGATGGCATCGACACTGCTGGCACGGGAGCCCCTGGCGCGCTTCTGTCTGATCCGCAGCGACCGGACGGCCTCGTCGACGATGTTCCTCGACGAGGTGGCGGAACTCAAGGACTGCTATCCGGACCGTTTCCAGCTGGTGACGGCGCTGTCCCGGGAGGAACAGGCAGCCGGACTCCCCTCGGGTCGGCTGGACCAGGAGCGGCTCACCGGGCTGCTGCCCGCGTTGTTGCCGGTGCCCGACGTGGACGGCTGGTTCCTCTGCGGGCCGCTCGGCCTGGTCCGCGGGGCGGAGAGCGCGCTGCGTGCACTCGGCGCCGACCGGTCACGCATCCACCAGGAAATCTTCCACGTCGCCGACGAGGGGACAGCTGCGCCGACCGCGCCAAGCGTCGCCGTACCGACGGAGAGCCGGCTCACGGCGACCCTCGACGGGCGGTCGGGCAGCTGGCCGGTCCAGGACGGCGAATCGCTGCTGGACACAGTGCTGCGAAGCCGCTCTGACGCTCCGTATGCCTGCAAGGGAGGAGTGTGCGGGACCTGCCGGGCCTTCCTTGTCTCGGGCGAAGTGCGGATGGACCGCAATTTCGCCCTCGAACCGGATGAAACCGGGGCCGGCTTCGTCCTGGCCTGTCAGTCCCACCCCCTCACCCCCGAAGTCGAACTCGACTTCGACCGCTGACGGCCCGCACGACGCCCGCCCCGCCAGAACAACCTCGTGCCCCGTGCACGGGGCACCGTCCAGTGCCCGTGCGCGGGGCACGAGGTTCTGTACGCCGACGTGCCCCCGTCCGTGTCCGCGAACGGGCTGCATAGTCGCACGGCATCGCAGCCGCTGGCTCACGGCTGTCGCCGAGCCGAGCGGTCACGGAGGCGCGCCGGCCAGAGCCGGGGCAGAGGCCCCGGGGCAGAGGTGCACGTCAGCCGCCGAGCCTGTCCGGAGGCAGCCGCAGGGCGGCGGCCCCACAGACCGTGGCCCCCGCGCTGGAGGGCCCCGACGAACCAGGGCGGCGGCAGGGCGTCGACACCGCCCTGCCGCACACCGCAGCGGCGAAGAAGCTGTGGTGCGGGCCCTCAGAGGACGAAAGCCGCGCTCCCGTTGTCCGCGACCATCGGGCGCCCGGCGCCGTCCCAGGCCAGCATCCCGCCGTCGATGTTCACCGCGTCGATGCCCTGCTGCACCAGGTACTGGGTGACCTGAGCGGACCGGCCCCCGACACGGCACATCACATGCACGCGCCGTCCGCCGTCGGCCGCTTCGGTCAGTTCGCCGAAGCGGCCGACGAAGTCACTCATGGGAATGTGCAGAGCGCCCTCGACGTGCCCGGCTGCCCACTCGTCGTCCTCACGGACGTCCAGCACGAATCCGTCCGACGGAACCGTCGCGGCGTCCACCGAGGGCAGCGGAGCGAAATTCATGGATATGCCTTCTCTCGTACGTACGCGCCAGGGTCACCGGAACGCTACTGCACCAGCCCGGCCAGCTCGTCCTCACGCTGTGCCACATCGGCGAGAAGCTTCTCGCCG
>NZ_MAPV01000162.1 GCF_001700505.1 Streptomyces mutomycini | reverse complement strand
CAGCTGCCCCCGCCGCCGCCTCCTCCCCCGTCGCTGCTGGAACCACGGCGTGCGCGACGCCCCGCGACCGGCTTCTTGCGGCCACCCGATCCCGAGGCGAGGGCGGCGATGCCCACGACCACGACCACCAGGAACACGATGAAGACGAACAACTCCACCGACCTCACATCCTTCTGTCCCCCGAAGCGAGGTCCCCGCTTCTCGACTGACCGTTGGATTCCCATGCCCCGCCGGAGCCAAAGCGGACTTGAGCAACTCCAGAGCTTCGGCACAGGATGGCGCCCATGACACAAGGACGACCGCTGCTCAACCGCCGCCTCACCGAGTTCGGCACGACGATCTTCGCGGAGATGTCCGCGCTGGCCGCACGAACCGGATCGATCAACCTCGGTCAGGGGTTCCCCGACACCGACGGCCCCGAGGAGATCCGCGAAGCCGCGGTCCGCGCCCTGCGCGCCGGCCACGGCAACCAGTACCCACCGGGCCCCGGCGTCCCCGAGCTGCGCTCCGCGGTCGCGGAGCACCAGCAGCGCCACTACGGACTGGAGTACGACCCCGACGCCGAGGTCCTGGTCACCACGGGCGCCACGGAGGCGGTCGCGGCCTCCCTGCTGGCCCTCCTGGAGCCCGGCGACGAGGTCATCGCCCTGGAGCCGTACTACGACTCGTACGCCGCCTGCATCGCCATGGCGGGCGGTACCCGCGTCCCCGTCACGCTCCGGCCGCACGAGGGCGCCTACCGGCTCGACCTCGACGAGCTGCGCGCCGCCGTCACGCCCCGCACCCGGCTGATCCTGCTCAACACCCCGCACAACCCGACCGGCACCGTCCTGACCCGGGACGAACTGACGGCCGTCGCCGCACTCGCGTGCGAGCGGGACCTCCTGGTCGTCACGGACGAGGTCTACGAGCACCTCGTCTTCGAGGGCGAGCACATCCCCCTCGCGTCCTTCCCCGGCATGCGGGAGCGTACGGTCACCATCAGCAGCGCGGGCAAGACGTTCTCCCTGACGGGCTGGAAGATCGGCTGGATCACCGCGAGCCCGGAACTGGTCACCGCGGTCCGCTCCGCGAAGCAGTTCCTGACGTACGTCTCCGGCGGCCCCTTCCAGTACGCCGTCGCCGACGCACTGCGGCTGCCCGACAGCTACTTCGACGAGCTGCGCGCCGACCTGCGCGCCAAGCGCGATCTGCTCAGCGCGGGCCTCGCCGAGGCCGGCTTCGAGGTCTACAAGCCCGCCGGGACGTACTTCGTCACCACCGACATCCGCCCGCTCGGCGACGAGAGGGACGGCTTCGCCTTCTGCCGGGCGCTCCCGGAACGCTGCGGGGTCGTCGCCATCCCGAACGCGGTGTTCTACGACCACCGCGAGCAGGGCGCGCACTTCGTGCGCTTCGCGTTCTGCAAGCGCACGGAGGTGATCACCGAGGCGGTCACCCGGCTGAAGACACTCCAGGCGTCCTGACCGGGGGCGCGGCAGAGGCCGGACCCGATCAAGACAGAGGCCCGGTCGGGGCCGCCGGCCGTACCGGCCGCGCCCCTGACCGGGCCCGTGTCGCACTTCCCGCGGATCAGGCCTCCGTGGGCTCGCCGCCCTCGTCCTTCTTCTCGGCGGGCTCCAGACCCAGGCGGTCCACCAGCCACTTGTCGAACTCGATGGAAGCCCGCACCCAGCTGACCGTCGAGGAGACGAAGTGCTCCAGGCTGACACCCGTGCCGATGAGCATCTGCGCCTCACCGACCAGCCGTACGGAGGCCGCGGCGCCCTCCTCGCCCTCGTGGGCGTGCGTGTAGACCTTGGGCCACAGGGTGCGGCGGTTCCAGTCGTCGATCGCGTCGAGCAGGACGGCGCGCTGGTCCAGGGCGTGGGGGCGGTCGTAGAAGGTCCGGACCGAGAAGACCTGCTGCTCCTCCTCGCCGCGGAACATGAAGTACGTCCGGAAGTCTTCCCACGGCGCGGCGAGGTCGCCCTCGTCGTCGACGACGAACTTCAGCTCCATCTGCTCGAGAAGCTGCTTGACGAGGTCCTGGTCGGGGACCACGGGGCCCTCGGGTCCTGACGTCTGCGGTTCGGGCTGTCCCCCGAAGTTGGGGATCGAGGACGGGTCGATAGACATCGCTGGGTACTCCTGTGGATCGCACGTGGTTTCCTGGCTTCGACCCTAGCCGCGATCGCGGCCGGTAGTCCTACGCGCTCAGGGGAATCGTCCCCGCGGTCGTTCCCCTGGCCCGCGACCAGGAAACCGCGACCACGACCGCGCAGAGCGTGCCGACGAGTCCCGCCCCTCCGATCGTCTGGGCGGAGGACCCCGACAGCTCGGCCGCCAGGCCCCCCGCGGCGACACCGATCCCCTGCACCGCGGTCAGCCCCGACCTGGCGAGCCCCAGTGCCTGACCGCGCTGGTCGGCCGGGGTGAGCAGGACGAAGGTCGCCCCCGCGGTGATCTGGTAGGCGGAGCAGATGCCGGACACCAGCAGCACCAGCAGGGCCACCCCTACGCCGGGCCCGGCCCAGTAGACGACCAGCGGGAGGTTCGCGCCCACCGCGAGCGGCCCGAGCAGCCGCCGGCGGCGCTCGACGTCGAAGCCCGCACGCCCCAGGAGGGCCGCGCCCAGGACCATTCCTGCGGGGTGCGCGGCAAGCAGGAGCCCCACGGACGCGGCGCTTCCGCCGGCCTCCTCCGCGAAGGGGGCGGCCAGGCCCTCCGGCAGGACGATGAACCCCGCCAGCCAGCCGAGCGCCACCAGGGACCGCAGACGGGGGTCCGACCAGATCAGTGCGGCCGCCTTGCCCACCTGGGTGTGCATCCGCTTCGGCCGTGCGTCGGCGCCCGGGTCCACCGGCCGCGCCTTCACGCCCAGCCTGATCAGAGCCGCGGAGATCAGGAACGTCACCGCGTTCAGCCCCAGGGAGACATGGCTGCCGAGCCACACGACGAGCGCCCCGCCCGCCGCGAACCCGATCAGCTGTCCGGCCTGGTGGGTGATCATCACGACCCGCTGCCCCCGCTCGTACAGGCGCTCCCCCAGGACAGCCGGCAGCAGGGCGCCCTGCGAAGCCCCGAACGGCGCCTCGGCGAGCTGTGCCAGCACCAGCAGCCCGGCCAGCAGCGGCAGGGGCGTGCCGGGCAGGGCCATCAGGCCGACGAGGACGGCGCGCACCAGGTCGCATCCGATCATGACGGTGCGCCGGGGAAAACGGTCGGCGAGGCCGGAGAGGAGCACCCCGGACAGCAGAGCGGGCAGGCTCGTCAGGGCGTAGGTCGCGGCGGTCCAGCCCGCCGACTCGGTGCGCTCGTACACCAGCAGGGACAGCGCCACCCGCGCCAGCTGGTCGCCCAGCACCGACTGGGCATATGCCGTCCACAGCGTGCGGAATTCGCTCAGGCGAATGAGACTGTCACTTTTGCAATCCTTCGGCTCCGCACTCGCCTCGCCAGGTATTCGCTCCGTCATGGGCGTACCTTACCGGCTTCAGAATTCGTGACAGCCGCCCCCGCCATTAAAGAAAAGGGTCCCAAGTGTCCCGATATTGCGCGGAACGCGATCACTCACCAGCACACCAATAACGCTTCGGCCGAGGGTGCCGATATGTATCGCCCCGACACAAATCGAGGTCTGGACCTTTTCGCATCCGCCATTCAGCCACGGAATGCAAATTTTCGGCTCGATTTGGAGGGCGGTTCCGCGGACAGTGTGTGCCGGATGCACCCTTCAATAGGCCGGGGCCGTACACACGTGTGTCCCCTGCCGGACCCGCGGGGTCCGGCAGGGGACACCGGCGGCGCCTAGAGGGTCTTCGCCTCCGTAGCGGCCACCACGGAGAGCCCGTCACCGGCCCGTTCCACCCGGACCGTGTCGCCGTCCCTGACCTCGCCCGCGAGGATCTCCTTCGCGAGCCGGTCGCCGATCGCGGTCTGGATGAGCCGGCGCAGCGGCCGGGCGCCGTACGCCGGGTCGTTGCCCTCCTCCGCCAGCCAGGCAAGCGCGTCCGGGGTGACGTCGAGGTGGATCCGGCGGTCGGCCAGGCGGGCAGCGAGACGGGCCACCTGGAGCCCCGCGATGTGGGCGAGCTCATCGCCGGACAGGGCGGAGAAGACGACCAGATCGTCGAGCCGGTTGAGGAACTCCGGCTTGAACGAGGCCCGTACGACCTCCAGCACCTGCTCCTTCTTCACCTCGGGGTCGGTCAGGGGGTCCACCAGGAACTGGCTGCCGAGGTTCGAGGTCAGGACCAGGATGGTGTTGCGGAAGTCCACCGTCCGCCCCTGCCCGTCGGTGAGCCGGCCGTCGTCGAGCACCTGGAGCAGGACGTCGAAGACCTCGGGGTGGGCCTTCTCGACCTCGTCGAGCAGCACGACGCTGTACGGGCGGCGGCGGACCGCCTCCGTGAGCTGGCCGCCCTCCTCGTAGCCGACGTAGCCGGGCGGGGCGCCGACGAGCCGGGCGACGCTGTGCTTCTCGCCGTACTCGCTCATGTCGATGCGGACCATGGCCCGCTCGTCGTCGAACAGGAAGTCCGCGAGTGCCTTGGCCAGCTCCGTCTTGCCGACACCGGTCGGGCCGAGGAAGAGGAACGATCCGGTGGGCCGGTCGGGGTCGGCGATCCCGGCGCGGGTACGGCGTACGGCGTCCGACACGGCCCGCACGGCCTCGGTCTGGCCGATCAGCCGCCGGCCGAGTTCGGACTCCATCCGCAGCAGCTTCTGGGTCTCGCCCTCCAGCAGGCGTCCGGCCGGGATACCTGTCCAGGCACCGACCACGTCCGCGATGTCGTCCGGGCCGACCTCGTCCTTGACCATGGTGTCGACGGCGGCCTCCTGCTCGGCCTCGTCGGCCTCCGCGAGCTCGCGCTCCAGGCCGGGGATCTCCCCGTACAGCAGCTTGGACGCGGTGTCGAAGTCGCCGTCGCGCTGTGCGCGCTCGGCCTGGCCGCGCAGCTCGTCGAGGCGCTCCTTGAGCTCACCGACACGGTTCAGGCCCTGCTTCTCCTTCTCCCAGCGGGCGGTGAGACCGCGCAGCTCCTCCTCCTTGTCGGCGAGGTCGCGGCGGATCTTCTCCAGGCGCTCCTTGGAGCCCTGGTCGCTCTCGTTCTTGAGAGCCAGCTCCTCCATGTGCAGCCGGTCCACGGAGCGCTGGAGCTCGTCGATCTCCAGGGGCGAGGAGTCGATCTCCATGCGGAGCCTGGAGGCCGCCTCGTCGACCAGGTCGATCGCCTTGTCGGGCAGGAAGCGGGACGTGATGTAGCGGTCTGAGAGCGTCGCGGCGGCCACCAGCGAGGAGTCGGCGATCTGGACCTTGTGGTGCGCCTCGTAGCGCCCCTTGAGGCCACGCAGGATCGCGATGGTGTCCTCGACGGACGGCTCGGCGACCAGGACCTGCTGGAAGCGGCGCTCCAGGGCGGGGTCCTTCTCGATGCGCTCGCGGTACTCGTCCAGCGTGGTGGCGCCGACCATGCGGAGCTCACCGCGGGCGAGCATCGGCTTGAGCATGTTGCCCGCGTCCATCGACGAGTCGCCGCCGGCGCCCGCGCCGACGACGGTGTGCAGCTCGTCGATGAAGGTGATGATCTGTCCGTCGCTCTCCTTGATCTCGGAGAGGACGGTCTTGAGGCGTTCCTCGAACTCACCGCGGTACTTGGCGCCGGCGACCATCGCTCCGAGATCCAGCGAGACCAGCTTCTTGTTCCGCAGGGACTCGGGGACGTCGCCCTTGACGATGCGCTGGGCGAGGCCCTCGACGACGGCCGTCTTGCCGACGCCCGGCTCACCGATGAGCACGGGGTTGTTCTTCGTGCGTCGCGACAGCACCTGCACGACGCGGCGGATCTCCTGGTCACGGCCGATGACCGGATCCAGCTTGCCCTCGCGCGCGGCGGCCGTGAAGTCGGTGCCGAACTTCTCCAGAGCCTTGTACTGGCCCTCGGGGTCGGGAGTGGTCACCCGGCGCCCTCCCCTGCTCTTCTCGAATGCGTCCAGGAGCTTCTTCGCACTGGCTCCCTGCCCGTCGAGGATCTCACCGGCGCGGCCGCCCTTCGCGGCGACGGAGATCAGCAGGTGCTCGGTGGAGAGGTAGTCGTCGCCGAGCTCCTTGGCGCACCGGTCGGCGTCGGCGAGGACTGCGAGCAGATCACGGCTCGGCTGCGGTGGCGCGACGGTCGACCCGGTGACGCTGGGCAGCGAACCGAGGAGCCGCTCGGTCTCCTCACGCACCGCCACCTGGTCGGCCTCGACGGAGGCCAGCAGGTCGGTGATGTTCGCGTTGTCCTCGCCCGCGAGCAGCGCAAGCAGCAGATGTCCGGGGGTCAGATCGGGGTGACCGTCCTTGACGGCCCTGCTGGTGGCCGCGTTGAGGGCGTCCCGGCTCTTGTTGGTCAGCTCGGCGTCCACGGGCGTCGTCTCCTCCTCGTGCTGGTGCTTCACGAAACTATGACCCGAACAACGGGTACAAAGTTGAGTCTATTCCACTCAAGGCTGATCCGGTGCCTCCGCGCCCTCCGAATCTCCCTCTGTCTAGGCTGACCCCATGCCTGACGTGCGCAACCCCGGCCCCGAGTACCTCGCCTTCTGGAGGGAGCGCCATGTGTGCACCCTGACCACGCTCCGCCCGGACGGCACGCCCCACGTGGTGCCGGTCGGAGTGACGTACGACCCGGAGACACGGATCGCCCGCGTCATCACCGGCGGGAACACCAGGAAGGCCGCCCACGTCCGCGCGGCCGGCCCGGACGGGGCACGGGTCGCCGTCTGCCAGATGCAGGGGCGCCGCTGGGCGACGCTGGAGGGCCGGGCGGTGATCCGCACGGAGCCCAGCGAGGTCGAGGACGCGGTACGCCGATACGCGGAGCGCTACGAGCGCACCCCGAGGGACAACCCGGAGCGCGTCGTCATCGAGATCGCCGTCGACCGGGCGCTCGGAAAGGGCTGAGAGATCTGCTCGAATCGAGCTGGTTGTTCAGAACGTTTCCGCGCAGCACAACGGCGCCATCGTGTTCAGGTCACGATGGCGCCGCTGTGTGGGGGAAGTGCCTGAACGACATGAAAAAACGGGGGAATCGTTCAGGCACTGCGGGGGGTGGCGGAAATGGCTTCTTGTTCGAACAGCTCATGGTCACGCTGATCGAGATTCACGAAAATCATGCCGTACCTCACGGCGCAGCGGACCGGTTGCGGCGCTCCACGAGGCCGGCGAACACAGCGATAGGCACGGATATCGTCATCCGTTTCCATGACGACGACGATCGGCTCTCCGAACAGGGTGACCATCAACGAATCGCCCTGGCGGGTGAGCGCCGTGAGCAGATCGATGAAATGCCACCCTGAGCGATAGGCCGTGGCCATCTCCCGCCGGAAGGTGCGGTCGTCCGGTGGGGTGGTCATGCGCCGACGTGGTTCGGAGCCGCGCCCCACGTGATGTCACTCGGAGCCGCGCCCCACGTGATGTCACCGGGTGCCGCGCCCCACGTGATATCCCCCGGAGCCGCACCCCACGTGATGTCACCGGGTGCCACCTGCTCGACCGACGCAACCCCCCAGGTGATGTCCTGGGTCCCCACCGCCCCGTACGCCAGGGCCCCGACAAAGGCAGTGGCAAGCACCGAGCGAAGCATTCGCTTAGACATTTCGGCTTCGTCCTCACTTGATGGATTCATCTCCCCCGCAACCAAGACGATGTCTTACACGGACACGCAAGCACCACCGGATCGATGCATCATGTTCCTGCACGTTCAGGAACATGGGGGGTGGAGATATGCGCACAAGTGACTCAAAAGCGTCACATCCTCACGGGATCACCCAACTATGCGATGCGGGGCAGGCCCTCTACGCCAGCGCGTTGCGGTCCGGACGCATCCCGCGCGTGGAGGTCGAACCAGCCCCTTGCCTGATGGATTTCGCCCTGCTCCACCCCGATCCCGACGACGCCGACTGGCTACGCCCCGTACCGCCCTCGGCGGCCCTCGCGCAATGGCTCCACCCCATAGAGCGGGAGATCCAGGAGCGGAGGCGCCACTCCCTGGAACTGGCCGAGTCCTTCGAGCCGTTCATGGACATCAGCGCCCAGGACCCGCCGACGACACACGCCATCACCGTGCTGGAGGGCAGCACACGCATCAACGCCGCCATCGACGCTGCCACGGCGGAGTGCCACACCGAGGTGCTCACTGTGCAGCCGGGGGGCGGCCGGAGCGAGGACATCCTCAGCAAAGGACTGGAACGGGGCAAGGCGGTGGTGGACCGCGGTGTGAGCATCCGCACGCTCTACCAGCACACGGTGCGCCACCACCAGGGGACGTTCGCGTACGCGGAACGCCTGGCCGAAGGCGTGACGATCCGCACGCTGGAGGAACTCGTGGAGCGCCTTCTCATCTTCGACCGGACCGTCGCCTTCATCCCGGCCCAGGACGACCGGACAGTCGCTCTGGAACTCCGGCACCCCGGTCTCGTCTCCTATCTGATCAGCGTCTTCGAGCAGCTCTGGCAGACCGCCACCCCGCTTCTGGAAGACATCCGGTACGAGCCGACTCCGGTCGGGATCAGCGGGGTTCAGCGCTCCATAGCCCATCTCCTGGTCGAGGGCCATGTCGACGACTCCATAGCCCGCAGGCTCGGCATGAACGTCCGGACCTGCCGGGCCCACATCGCCAAGCTGTCGGCCACCCTGGGCAGCACGAGCCGTGCCCAACTGGGCTTCCTGATCGCGCGTTCAGGAATCCTGGATCAGGACTCCTGAACGCGCGTGCCCCGAGGAACTTACGCCTCGGGCCGACGGACCACCCGCGCTCAGGGGGGGGCGAACGCAGCCAAGTCCTATCCGCACCGGGCGAGTTCGGCTCTCGCCCGACCCGTCCACACTCTCCCGGCGGCGCCGCTTCCACCACCGTCATCTCCCTGCACTGCACAAAGTGAGGGGTCATCATATGGATACCGATGGGACAAAACCGGCGCATCCGCACGACCTGAGGGAGCTCTGCGCGCCCGCGATCCATCTGCATGAGGAAGCCCTCCGAACCGGCCGCGCCCCTCGCACCGCCCTGGCGCAGGCGGCGTGCCTGATCGACATGGCACTCGTCCACCCGGACACGAGCGACGACGCGTGGATGCGGCCCGTCCCACCGTCCGCCGCACTGGCCCACCTGCTGCAGCCCCCGCGCCCACATCGCCAAGCTGATGCAGACTCTGGGCGCCGACAGCCGCACCCACCTCGGTGTTCTGATCGTGCAGTCCGGCATCGTCGAGTCCGGCGATGCCGAGTCCGGTGATGTCGAGTCGGGCAATGCGACCGCGACGCCGAAAGGGCCTGTCCCCGAGTCCTGAGACTCGGGGACAGGCCCTTTCACCGCCGGCTCAGCCCTTCGGCCTCTTCGGCCGCCAGACCACCAGCGCACCGGCCTGCTGAACGTCCTGGTACGGCACCAGGTCACGCCGGTAGGAGGCGTGCACCTGTGCCTCGCGCTGCTGCATGGCCACGGCCGCGCCGTCCACCGCAGCCGAGAGCTCGGCCACGCGCTGCTGGAGCGCGGCGACCTGGTTCTCCAGCTCGATGATGCGCTTGATGCCCGCCAGGTTGATGCCCTCGTCCTGCGACAACTGCTGCACCGTGCGCAGCAGTTCGATGTCACGGGCCGAGTAGCGCCGGCCGCGCCCCGCCGTGCGGTCGGGCGAGACCAGGCCGAGGCGGTCGTACTGGCGCAGCGTCTGCGGGTGCAGGCCCGAGAGCTGGGCCGCGATCGAGATCACGTACACCGGTGATTCGTCTGTCAGCTGGTACGGATTACGTCGACGGCCGTCCATCTCAAGCTCCCTTCGCAGCCTGGAACAGCTCCGCCCGCGGGTCCTCCCCCGCGGTCGCCTTCCGGTACGTCTCCAGCGCTTCCTGCGCCTCCGGGCCGAGGTCCGTGGGCACGGACACCTCGACGGTGACCAGGAGGTCGCCGCGGGTGCCGTCCTTACGCACGGCCCCCTTGCCCCGGGCCCGCATCGTACGTCCGTTGGGCGTACCGGCAGGGAGCTTGAGGGTGACCGGAGGCCCGCCGAGCGTGGGCACCTTCACCTCGCCGCCGAGCGCCGCCTCCGGGAAGGTGACGGGCACGGTGACGGTGAGGTTGTCGCCCTTGCGGCCGAAGACGGGGTGGGCGTCGACGTGGACGACGACATAGAGGTCGCCGGCCGGGCCGCCGCGCTCGCCCGGACTGCCCTTGCCGCGCAGCCTGATCCGCTGGCCGTCCAGCACCCCCGCGGGGATCCTGACCTGCATCGTGCGGGCCGACTTCGCCCGGCCGCTGCCCTTGCAGACGTCGCAGGGGTCCTGGGCGATGAGGCCCCGGCCCTTGCAGTCCACACAGGGATCGGTCAGCGAGAACCCGCCTCCGGTGCCGCGAGAGACCTGACCGGTGCCGACACACGTCGGGCAGACCCTCGGGGTGCCGTTCTTGTCGCCGGTGCCCGAACACGCCTTGCAGGGAGCCTGGCTGGACATCCGCAGCGGGACCGTGGCCCCGTCGACCGCCTCGGTGAAGCTGAGCGTCACCTCGGACTCGATGTCCTGGCCGCGCCGCGGCTGGACACGTGTGCCCGCACCGCCGCGGTTGAACAGCCCGCCGAAGACATCGCCCAGGCCGCCACCGCCGCCACCGCCGAAACCACCGGCGCCGGCACCCTGGCCGCCACCCGGGGCACCTCCGAAGAGGTCGCCCAGGTCGAAGTTGAAGTTGCCGCCCGCACCGCCGGGACCCGCCCTGAAGCCTCCGTTGCCGAAGAGGGCGCGCGCCTCGTCGTACTCCTTGCGCTTCTTGGGGTCACCGAGGATGTCGTTCGCCTCGGAGATCTCCTTGAAGCGCTCCTCCGCCTTGGCGTCACTCTTGTTGGCGTCCGGGTGGTACTCGCGGGCGAGCTTCCGGTACGCCTTCTTCACCTCGGCGTCGGTGGCGTCCTTGGGGACGCCGAGAACCTTGTAGTAGTCCTTCTCGACGAAGTCCTTCGTGCTCATCGACGTCCCTCCTTCCGGACGATCGGCCATGCGGCCGGCCCCGTGGCCGGCCGCACGCCCCGTCGGTGTTCACCGCAGTGGTCGGACGGAATGTCAGACCTCTTCGGTGCCACCGCTCTCCTCGTCGTCTGCCTTCTCTTCCTTCGCCGCCGCGGGCGTGGCGCCCGGCTGCGGCTCGGCCACGGCCACCCGCGCGGGGCGGATGGTGCGCTCCCCGATGCGGTACCCGGGCTGCAGGATCGCCACGCAGGTCGTCTCGGTGACGTCCGGCGCGTACGAGTGCATCAGGGCCTCGTGGATCGTCGGGTCGAAGGGCTCGCCCTCCTTGCCGAACTGCTGGAGGCCGATCTTCGCGACGACCGTCTCCACCGACTCGGCCACCGCCTTGAAGCCGCCGACGAGCTCGCCGTGCTCCCGCGCCCGGCCGATGTCGTCGAGCACGGGCAGGAGGTCGGTCAGGAGGTTCGCCGCGGCGACCTCCTTGACCGTGACCCGGTCGCGCTCGACCCGACGACGGTAGTTCTGGTACTCGGCCTGGAGCCGCTGGAGGTCGCCCGTGCGCTCGTTGAGCGCGGTACGGACCTGGTCCAGCTGAGCCGTCAGAGCCGCTGTCTGCTGTACGTCCCCGGCCGGGGCCGCCGCCTCCTCGGAGGGTGCGGCTGCCTTCGGCTCGGCGTCGTCGGCTTCGGCGCCGGAGGGGACGTCAGGCTTCTCGTCGAAGCCCGGAGTCTCCTCGGTCACGCCGCACCGCCCTTCGTGTCCTTCTCGTCGTCCACGATCTCGGCGTCGACGACGTCGTCGTCGGCCTTGGCCTGACCGTCACCCGGCGCCTCGGCGCCCGGCGCAGCGCTCTCGGCGTTGGCGTACATCGCCTGGCCCAGCTTCTGCGAGACGGCAGCGACCTTCTCGGTGGCCGTACGGATCTCGGCGGTGTCCTCGCCCTTGAGCTTCTCCTTCAGCTCGGTGAGCGCGGTCTCCACCTCCGTCTTGACGTCGCCGGGGACCTTGTCCTCGTTGTCCTTGAGGAACTTCTCCGTCTGGTAGACGAGCTGCTCGCCCTGGTTGCGGGACTCGGCGGCCTCGCGACGGCGGTGGTCCTCGTCGGCGTACTGCTCGGCCTCTTCACGCATCCGGTTGACCTCGTCCTTCGGCAGCGAGGAGCCACCGGTGACGGTCATCTTCTGCTCCTTGCCGGTGCCGAGGTCCTTGGCAGCGACGTGCATGATGCCGTTGGCGTCGATGTCGAAGGCGACCTCGATCTGCGGCACGCCACGCGGGGCCGGCGGCAGACCGGTGAGCTCGAACATCCCGAGCTTCTTGTTGTACGCCGCGATCTCGCGCTCGCCCTGGTAGACCTGGATCTGCACGGACGGCTGGTTGTCCTCGGCCGTCGTGAAGATCTCGGAACGCTTGGTCGGGATCGTGGTGTTGCGCTCGATGAGCTTGGTCATGATCCCTCCCTTGGTCTCGATACCGAGGGACAGCGGGGTCACGTCGAGGAGCAGGACGTCCTTGACCTCGCCCTTGAGGACACCGGCCTGGAGCGAGGCGCCGATGGCGACGACCTCGTCCGGGTTCACACCCTTGTTGGCGTCCTGGCCGCCCGTGAGCTCCTTGACGAGCTCGGCGACGGCCGGCATACGGGTCGAGCCACCGACGAGAACGACGTGGTCGATCTCGGAGAGCTGGATGCCCGCGTCCTTGATGACGTTGTGGAACGGGTTCTTGCAGCGGTCCAGGAGGTCCGCGGTCAGCTGCTGGAACTGCGAGCGCGTGAGCTTCTCGTCCAGGTGCAGCGGGCCCTCGGCGGACGCCGTGATGTAGGGCAGGTTGATCGTGGTCTCGGTCGAGGACGAGAGCTCGATCTTCGCCTTCTCCGCGGCCTCGCGGAGACGCTGGAGAGCCATCTTGTCCTTGGACAGGTCCACGCCGTGCCCGTTGGCGAACTGCTTCACCAGGTAGTCGACGACCCGCTGGTCCCAGTCGTCACCACCGAGGTGGTTGTCACCGTTGGTGGCCTTCACCTCGACGACGCCGTCGCCGATCTCCAGGAGGGACACGTCGAAGGTGCCGCCACCGAGGTCGAAGACGAGGATCGTCTGGTCGTCCTTGTCGAGGCCGTACGCCAGGGCGGCGGCGGTCGGCTCGTTGACGATGCGCAGGACGTTGAGGCCCGCGATCTCACCGGCCTCCTTGGTCGCCTGACGCTCGGAGTCGTTGAAGTACGCCGGGACCGTGATCACCGCGTCGGTGACCTTCTCGCCCAGGTAGGACTCGGCGTCGCGCTTCAGCTTCTGCAGGATGAAGGCGCTCATCTGCTGCGGGTTGAAGTTCTTGCCGTCGAGCTCGATCTTCCAGTCAGTGCCCATGTGGCGCTTGACCGAACGGATCGTCCTGTCGACGTTGGTGACCGCCTGGCGCTTGGCGACCTCGCCGACCAGCACCTCGCCGTTCTTCGCGAAGGCGACGACGGACGGCGTGGTCCTGGCGCCTTCGGCGTTGGTGATGACGGTGGGCTCGCCGCCTTCGAGAACGCTGACGACGGAGTTAGTCGTGCCCAGGTCGATGCCGACCGCACGTGCCATTTCAATTCCTCCAACTGACTACTTGAGTGGATCTGACTCAAGGATGCATGACGTCCACCCCGGAGTCAAAGGACCTGAGCCACTTACGCTCAACTTATATGCTCACACATGCCCTGACCAGGCATTCTCTGCGTTTGGGCGATCAGAAGGACCCGCCGGGGCGCCCTCGGCCCGCGACACCTGCCCTGCACCGGGCGCCACACACACCCCACCCACCATCGCACCGTGGGATCGTTCTGTCACAAACTGCATCGAGACGGTCATACCGTCCCTTCATCGACTCCGGGCAGGTGCAATGCGGAACGCGAAGCAGACTGCGGCACGAAGGACACGGCGCTCCGCCACGCCGGGACCGGCCGGCCGTGCCAGCGGGATGCCCCGGGCCCGGGTGATCCGGACCGGAGCGACCCGGGCAGCCACGGCCCTGGCGACCGCGACGGCGGAACGCGTCACCGGGACCCTTGCGGCCACGACCGCCAAGCGGACCCTGGACCTGGCACTCGGCTCGGCGCTCCTGGCCCTGACGACCCCCGCACTCGCCGTCGCCGCCCTGGTCCTCGCCCTGCGCCCGCCCCGCGGCCGGGCGTGCGTACTGAGCCGGGAGACCCGGATCGGCCTCGGCGGCCTCCCCTTCGAACTGCGCTCACTGCGCACCCGGCGGTTCCGCCTCGACCTGCTGTCCCGGCTGCCCCATGTCGTACGGGGAGAGCTCTCCCTCGTCGGCCCGGCACCCCTCACCAAGGACGAGGCCACCCTCCTGGGACACGCCGCCGGGCGCTGGCGGCACAGCGTCCGGCCGGGCCTGACCGGCCTGGCACAGGTGCGCGCCCGCTCCGGAATGCCCTGGGACGAACCCGCCCTCCTCGACGCTCACTACGCAGAGCATCATGGGACCGGGCTGGACCTGGCGATCCTGGCGCAGTCCGCACTCATCCCCCTGCGTACGGCGGTACACGGACTGCGGCACCCGGGGAAGGCTCACCTGAGCGACACAGATCACCGCCTGCCCGGCTACAGCGTGGCGGAATAAGTGGATAGTGTCAGCACAGACTGATTAAGTTACTGCTTAGTAATCACTTGTACGCGCTGGATCCCACCCTCGCAGGCCCGAGGAGCCCCCAAATGCAACTCGCCGCGATCATCGTGTCGCTGGTGCTGACCGTCGTCGGCGTTGCGCTCATCGCCCGAGCCGTCGCGCAGATCTACCGGTTCGTCCGTCTCGGACAACCGGTGCCGGCAGGCAGCCGCACCGACGACCCCAAGCAGCGCACGATCACCCTGGTCAAGGAGTTCCTCGGCCACACCCGGATGAACCGGTGGGGGATCGTGGGCTTCGCCCACTGGTTCGTCGCCATCGGCTTCCTGACCCTGCCGCCGACGCTGCTCCAGGCGTACGGACAGCTCTTCCAGGCCGACTGGGTCCTGCCGATCGTCGGCGGATGGCTGCCGTTCGAGATGTACATCGAGTTCATCGGCATCATGACCGTGCTCGGCATCGTCACGCTGATGGCCATCCGGCTGCTGAACCTGCCCTCCCGGGCCGGCCGCAAGTCGCGCTTCGCCGGCTCCAAGGCCTGGCAGGCGTACTTCGTCGAGTACGTCATCCTCGTCATCGGCCTGGCGATCCTGGCCCTGCGCGGCCTCGAGGGCGCGATCCACCACGTCGAGGGCTACGAGGCCGCGTACTTCGTCTCGTACCCCCTGGTCCTGGCCTTCAAGGGCATCACGCTCGGCACCCTCCAGAACCTCATCTACTTCACCGCGATGGTCAAGATCGGCACCTCGCTGATCTGGATGATCACGGTCTCCCTCAACACCAACATGGGTGTCGCCTGGCACCGCTTCCTCGGCTTCCCGAACATCTGGTTCAAGCGGAACGCCGACGGTGAGGTCGCACTCGGCGCGCTCCAGCCGATGACCACGGGCGGGAAGGAGATCGACTGGGAGGACCCGGGCGAGGACGACACCTTCGGCGTCTCCCAGGTCGAGCAGTTCTCCTGGAAGGGCATCCTCGACTTCTCCACGTGCACCGAGTGCGGTCGCTGCCAGTCGCAGTGCCCCGCCTGGAACACCGGCAAGCCGCTCTCCCCGAAGCTCCTGATCATGTCCCTGCGCGACCACGCGCACGCCAAGGCCCCGTATCTGCTGGCCGGCGGCGGCAAGGACATGGAGGGCAACGAGAAGGCCACCGAGGAACAGCTCAAGGACGTCCCCGCGGCCGCCCTCGCGGAGGCCGAGCGCCCCCTCGTCGGGACGCTCGAGGAGAACGGCGTCATCGACCCGGACGTGCTGTGGTCGTGCACCACCTGCGGTGCGTGCGTGGAGCAGTGCCCGGTCGACATCGAGCACATCGACCACATCGTCGACATGCGCCGCTACCAGGTGATGATCGAGTCCGCGTTCCCGTCCGAGGCGGGCACGATGCTCAAGAACCTGGAGAAGAAGGGAAACCCCTGGGGGCTCGCCAAGAAGCAGCGCGTCGAGTGGACCAAGGAGGTCGACTTCGAGGTCCCGATCGTCGGAAAGGACGTCGAGGACCTCAGCGAGATCGACTACCTGTACTGGGTCGGCTGCGCGGGCGCCCTCGAGGACCGCGCCAAGAAGACCACCAAGGCCTTCGCGGAGCTCCTCCACATCGCGGGCGTCAAGTTCGCGATCATGGGCGGCGACGAGAAGTGCACCGGTGACTCGGCCCGCCGCCTCGGCAACGAGCCGCTGTTCCAGCAGCTCGGCCAGGAGAACGTCGCGATGCTGAACATGGCGTTCGGCGAGGACGACGAGGACGACTCGACCAAGAAGGCCAAGGCGACGAAGAAGATCGTCGCGACGTGCCCGCACTGCTTCAACACCATCGCGAACGAGTACCCGCAGCTCGGCGGCGAGTACGAGGTCATCCACCACACGCAGCTGCTCCAGCACCTGGTGGACGAGGGCAGGCTCGTCCCGGTGACGCCGGTCGAGGGTCTGATCACCTACCACGACCCCTGCTACCTGGGCCGTCACAACAAGATCTACACGCCCCCGCGCGAGATCATCGCGAAGGTCCCGGGTCTGCGGAACGAGGAGATGCACCGCCACAAGGAACGCGGCTTCTGCTGCGGTGCCGGTGGTGCCCGGATGTGGATGGAGGAGCGGATCGGCAAGCGCATCAACAACGAGCGTGTCGACGAAGCCCTCTCCCTCAACCCGGACATCGTCTCCACCGCGTGCCCGTTCTGCCTCGTCATGCTGACCGACTCGGTCAACGGCAAGAAGAACGACGGCCAGGCGAAGGAGTCGGTGCAGGTCGTCGACGTCTCCCAGCTGCTCCTCGAGTCGGTGAAGACACCCGCCGACCCGGCGGACGACGCCGAGACGGCCGGCCAGCCGGAACCGGAACCCGTCAAGTAGCCGTCTCCACCACGGAAGCGGCCGGACCTGCCTCGGGGGCAGGACCGGCCGCTTCGGTGCGTCCGGGCCGTCGGAAAGGGGGCAGGCCCCCCAGGGTCCCCCTAGGGGATGTCACAGCTAGGCCGCAAAGGCACCCCTGTTCCCCCGGCTCACCCCCCGCACCCACACGGACCAGGTACGTTCGATGTGTGGCTGGATTCAGGATCGGACGCGGCCGGGACAACCGCACACCGCAACAACACCCGCAGCAGCAACAGCCGTACGGCGCGCAGCCATCATCGCCGCCCTACGGCCGGCAGTCGTGGCCCCCCACAGGAGGCAACGGCGCACCGTACGCAGGCCCACAGGGCGCCCCGTACAGCGGCGGGCACGGCGGCAACGGACACGGGGGTGGGAACGGGCAGGCAGGCGGACACGGCGAACCGGAGTACTTCGGCGAACCGCACCACCAGCCCTCGCAGCAGGACCCGTATGCCAACGCCCCGGGGCACACCCAGGCGTTCAGCATCAACGAGGACCCGTACGGCGACGGCAGCACCTACCGGGCCGACCAGGCCCCCGCGCAGCCCTCGGGCCCCAGGCTGCACTGGAAGCAGCTGCTGAGCGGCATCGTGATGCGGCCGGGACCGACGTTCTGGCAGATGCGCGACTACCCCGTCTGGGGCCCCGCGATCGTCGTCACGTTCGTCTACGGCCTGCTCGCGCTCTTCGGCTTCGACCAGGCACGCGACGAGGCGATCCACGCGGAGGTCTCCACGGCCGCCCCGTACGTCATCTTCACCGGCGTCGGCTTCGTCATCGGCGGGCTGGTCCTCGGCGCGGTCACCCACACCCTGGCCCGCCAGCTCGGCGGCACGGGGTCCTGGCAGCCGACCGTGGGCCTGTCGATGCTCATCATGTCCATCACGGACGCACCCCGCCTGGTCTTCGCGCTGTTCCTCGGCGGCGAGAACTCCCTGGTGCAGATCCTCGGCTGGATCACCTGGCTGGCCGCCGGCGCGCTGTTCACCTCGATGGTGAGCAAGTCGCACGACCTGCCGTGGCCCAAGGCCCTCGGAGCCTCGGCGATCCAGCTGATCGCGCTGCTCTCGATCCTCAAGCTCGGCACGATCTGACACAACCGTGAACGAGGAGGGGCTTCCGGTGCCTGCCACCGGAAGCCCCTTTCCGTTCAGCCGTGCCGGATGAGGCGGGGACGTACGGGGAACTGCGGCTGCCTACGGGTAGCGCAGCCAGCAGATGCCGCAGTCGGAATGCTGCAGGTCGGACCGCAACTCGTCCCACCTCGCTCCCGAAGCGGCGGTCCACACCGGGCGGGTGAGATCATCCGTGGATGGCAGACGCGCGACTACCCCCGGGGTGGACCCTTCAGCAGATCGCCGACGTATCCGGGGACCAAGAGGCTGTTGTCCTGGACCCCAACAGGGCGGTGAAGTGGGTAGCCGTCGACGGAGCCGACGAGGTGCTGCAACCAGAAACCGTGCTCGGGTTCCATGGTCTGTGCCTCGTGAAGCCAGTCCACGACGACGACTGGTACATGGGCAGCCTGTACGAAGACGGCAGCATCGACTGTTGGACAGCCTACGGCGACCTGTACGAGGCACTACGCGGCCTGTAGGGGCACAGGCCGAGTGTCCAACTGCGCTACGACGACCCCACACCGAGGCGGACGTCCACGGACTCTGGCGAACAGTTCACACAGGTCAAGGACCGTTGAGCCGCTGCCCATCGGGGCGGACGCATTGCTTCGGGACGAAGAGGTCCAGGGTGAACGCGCCTCGCTTCGACTCCTTCTGACGCTGCTTCAATCGTCTCAAAGGGCTTCTGCAGTATCCCCGCCCGGCCACCGCGCCCCGCACGCCTTTACAATCCGTCGCGATGTCTGGGTGCACAGGAGGTGTGCCCGGGTGGAGGGGGCTCAACATGAGAATGAACCGTGCTCTGACCGGGCGCAGGTGGAGAGCCGCCGGCCTTCTGGTCGCCGGTCTGATCGGCGGCACGTTGGTGCCGGCCACTCCCGCGGCCGCCGTGCACGGGGCGGTACCCGGTGACTTCAATGGCGACGGCTACCGTGACGCCGTCCTGCCCGCCCCCGGCGCCGATGTGGCGGGCAAGGAGGCGGCCGGTGCGGTCGTCGTGATGTACGGGTCGAAGTCGGGACTGTCGACGACCCGGCGGAAGACCATTACGCAGAACACCGCCGGCGTGCCGGGCACCGCCGAGGCGTACGACCGGTTCGGTGCCGCCACCGCCACGGCGGACCTGAACCGCGACGGGTACGCGGACCTGATCGTCTCGTCCCCCTACGAGGGCACGGCCCAGGGGATCAATGCCGGGACTGTGACGGTGCTGTGGGGGAGCAGCGCCGGCCTCACCGCGGGCACCAACCTGCCGACACCGGAGAGCGATCCGCTGCACTACGGCCTGGACCTGGCTGCTGTCGGCGCCGGTCCGGGAGTGAAGACCGAAGTCCTGGCGGGCGGCTGGCACGGGGCCGTCCGCTTCACTGGCCCCTTCAGCCGCACCGGCTCGTTCGGCAACGCGGCGATGCCGGCGGACATGTCCTGGGGCGAGTCTGTGGCGCTCGGCGACTTCAACGGGGACGGAGCCCAGGACCATGTGAACGTCACCTACCGCTACGGGGGTCTCTCCGGTGGCGTGGTCCTCGTGAACCCCGAGAACCACGTTCACAAGCCGGGTGTGTCACCCGGTCTCCAGAAGGGCAACGGACTCATCTCCGCAACCGGCGACCTCAACGGCGATGGATTCGCCGATCTCGTGGTCGGCGACCCGGACGAACCCGAAGTCGCCGGAGCCGACGGCGCGCTGGGCGGTCGCATCCTGGTCTGGTACGGCTCGGCACTCGGCATCGCGGCCGACGCGGCACCCGTTCAGATCACGCAGGACACCGCTGGCGTCCCCGGCGGGAGTGAGAAGTACGACGCCTTCGGCGGCGCTCTGGCGGTGGCCGACCTCAACCGTGACGGGCTCGCCGACATCGTGGTCGGGGCGCCGTACGAATCCATTGGCAAGGCCGGCCGGGCCGGGCAGGTGACCGTCATCCCCGGACGGCGCACGGGCACCCTCGGCACCGGTGCGTACGCTTTCAATCAGGACACAGCAAGTGTCCCCGGCGGCTCAGAGGCCGACGACTTCTTCGGTACGACGGTCGCCGCAGGTGACGTGAACAAGGACGGCAAAGCCGAGTTGTTCGTCGGAGCGGCCGACGAGAACAACTCCACGGGCGCCGTATGGGTCCTCCCCGGCGGCACCTCCGGACCAACAGCGGCGGGAAGCCGCATGTTCACCGCGTCCTCCGTCGGCCTCACCCAGCAATCCGGCACCCTCCTGGGCGGCAACGGGCTGCTCTGGGTGATCTGACACGCCATACGGGCAGCGGTCCCCCAATGCCGTACCGCCCGTAGTTGCCCAGATGACGCACAGATGACGCCACAGGTCAGGTACACGGCGCTACACCGCGCCCTACCCGTGTACCACCTGGGGCGGACAGCCTCGGTCAACAGGGGGCTGGACCGCAACAGCGCCGGCCGCATCGGCGGAAACCATCACATTGGCTACCCAGCTCACAGACCCGGCCCCCTCTCGCAGCCGTCACCCGCAGATCAGAGGGCTTCCCTGTTCTCCCGGGGCGCCCCGCCGGACCTATGTACGGGAGGCAAGACACTCCACGGGAAGTTGATCCACTGATCGGTCTTCTTCCACACGTATTCGCACTTCACGAGCGAATGCGGCTTCTCGTAGATGACGGCGCTGCGCACATCGGCCACCTGATCGATGCAGAAGTCCCGGACCAGCTTCAGCGTCTTTCCGGTGTCGGCGACGTCGTCGGCGATGAGGACCTTCTTCTCCGTGAAGTCGATGGCGTTCGGAACGGGCGCCAGCATGACCGGCATCTCCAGCGTGGTCCCGACCCCGGTGTAGAACTCGACGTTCACCAGATGAATGTTCTTGCAGTCCAGGGCGTACGCCAGACCACCTGCGACGAAGACCCCGCCCCGCGCGATGCTGAGCACGACGTCCGGCTCGAAACCGTCGTCGGCCACCGCCTGCGCCAGCTCACGTACGGCGGTCCCGAAGACCTCGTACGTCAGATTCTCCCGCGTCTCACCAGCCATGCCGTATCACACCTGAGTCCGATGGAAATTCATGAAGGAACGCGAGGCGGTCGGCCCCCGCTGGCCCTGATAACGCGATCCGTAACGATCGGATCCGTAGGGGAATTCGGAGGGCGAGGTCAGCCGGAACATACACAGCTGCCCGATCTTCATTCCCGGCCAGAGCTTTATCGGCAGCGTCGCCAGATTCGACAGCTCCAGGGTCACGTGACCCGAGAACCCGGGATCGATGAACCCGGCCGTGGAATGGGTCACCAGCCCGAGCCGCCCGAGAGAACTCTTCCCCTCCAGCCGCGACGCCAGGTCGTCGGGGAGCGAGATGACCTCGTACGTCGAGGCCAGGACGAACTCCCCGGGGTGGAGGATGAACGCCTCGTCACCGTCCGGCTCGACGAGACGGGTCAGGTCCCCCTGTTCGACGGCGGGATCGATATGCGGATAGCGATGGTTCTCGAACACCCGGAAGTAGCGGTCCAGCCGCACATCGATGCTCGAGGGCTGCACCATCGAAGCGTCGAACGGGTCAATGCGAACCCGCCCGGCGTCGATCTCGGCCCGGAGGTCCTTATCTGAGAGAAGCACGCACCGAGGATACGCAGAACGCGCGAGCCGACCCCAACCGGACCGCCCCGCGCGTCTGCCTCACCCCTCTAGCGCTCCTCGAACGCCACAGGAACGGCCTGCCTCAACCGCGCACAACGCGGACAGCGGATGAGCCGCCCGGGGCCGATCCGCTCGGACCCGAGCTGCTGCATCGGGAACGACGAGGCAGCAAACACGTGCCCTTCGGCACAGCGGACGACGGTGCGCTCCATCGACTCCATCAAGTCCCTTCCCCAACCAGCCATGGACGAGAACGCCACATTAGGGGATGAACGGGACGCCGCTCCACGCGGCACTCCGCTCACTCACGCTACGCCCTCAACTCCCCCCACCCGCAGCCGCATCCACACTCCGGAACGACACGCGGACCCCGCGGCGGAGACGCCGGGGGCCCGCGATGGGGTACAGTGTGGGCGATGCACTGCCGATCATCGGCACGCTTCGCGGGTGTAGTTTAATGGTAGAACATGAGCTTCCCAAGCTCAGAGCGCGAGTTCGATTCTCGTCACCCGCTCCACTAGAAAGCCCCAGGCCAGCGGCCCGGGGCTTTGCTGTTGTCTAGACCTCTTGAGGGGCGGCGTGCCCTCCGCGTGCCCCAAGTCGCCCAGATCGATCCACAGCCGAAAGGGCAGATGGCGTCCAGATCGCAGCGCGACAACTAAGGCTTCTCGGATCCCGAGACCCCCTGACGCGGTCTGCGTCACCCAAGACGAACAAGGCTCGCGGCAAGTACGCAGTTGCCGCACGTCACCCCTCCCTCACCTGAGCCGCCACCAGCCAATCCCTCCGGTTGCGGCAAGCCAGGCCGTCGCCGTCGATGAAGAACACCGCCGAACGTTCGCATTACCACTCAAGCCAGCCCTGCGGGTTGGAAACTCACCCGCCGCTTCCACGGCAACGTCCAGGCCCGAGGCTTCACCCGCCTGCAGTTCGCCGACTCCTGGGCGCGCTACTGCCCCGAGCCCACCCCCGAAACGGCCACCGGGGCCTGACCCGGCACGACCCGTCACGACCCGTCTCCGCACAGGTCAGCGCGGTGACGAGTCGCGGCCCTGTGACGAGTCGACTCATCACTACCGCCGCACTCGTACCAGCCCTGACCAGGCACGCGACAAGTCGTGACGGGTCCCCCACCCTCAGGGCCACCTCAGCCGCACCCCGCACTCTGGAGCCTTTCCCTTTGTCCTCCCCCGCCATCACCGCGGCACCGTCTGCCCCGCTGCCACTGGCCACCGCGATCCGCACGGGTGTGTCGCTGCTGGCCGTGGCCGCCTTCGCACTGTCCTACGACGCCCTGCGTCAGATGGCGGCCGCCAGCCACATCCACCGGGCGCTCACCTACGCCTTCCCGCTCGTCATCGACGGGTTCATCGCCATCGGGATCGGCGCCCTGCTCGTCCTGCGGACCGCGCCCCTGTCCGCACGCCTCTACGTCTCCGCCCTGGTCGGCGTCGCCACCGCCACAAGCATCTGGGCCAACGTCCTGCACGCCATCCGCCTCAACCAGCAGACCCGCCACACCAGCCTCGCCCTCGACGACATCACCGTCGGAGTCATCTCCGCCATCGCCCCGCTCGCCCTGGCCGGAGCTGTCCACTTCTACCTCCTCGTCGCCCGACGCCCCACAGCCACCGACCGCCACAACAGCGGCGACCCCCACGAACCCGGCGCGGAACACATCATCGGTGAGCTCGCGCCACCACACGCCACGGGCACGGACACCGATGTGCCGCAGCAACCCGGTAAGCCGGGAGGCAAGCAGTCGAGCGTTTCCCTGGAGCGGGCCGTGGCCATCGGCCGCACGGCTCCCCTCGGACGAGGCAACAGCGTTTCCCGCCGCAACGTCGAGAAGGCGATCCGGGACAACGGATTCGGCATGTCACGCGCCCGCCTGGACAAGGTCAAGGACCTGCTGCAGGCCGAACTCGACGCCGTCACCACAAGCACCGACTGAACCTCGCACCCCACGTCACCCCAGCCCGTTCCTCCCATGAATCAGCACCGGAGGAACGGGCCCTCTCCCTCCACCACCGCTTGCAGGAGCTCTCATGCACAGGCCCGTCCGCGAACCCTTCCCGGCGCAGCAGCAGACCACCTACACCCCGGCTTCAGGCGGAGCAAGGTATGGCGTTGGACCGTCCACGGGCCGGTCCATCGCAGATGCCTCCGCCCCGGGGGTGGCGGAGGAGCTCGAGCGCCAGGGGGCGCCCGACCCGAACAAGCCCGTCGACACCGCCACCCGCACCGTGCTGCCGCAGCGTGCCGCCGAAGCCGCCGCACTGCACCGAGTCGCCCGCCGCCGTCAGCGCAAAGAGACCCAGCGCAAGGAACGCGTGGACGTCCGCTACAGCACCGACGAGAAAACAGCGATCCTCACCGTGGCCCGCTCGCTGAACATCGCCGCCGCCCACTACGTCGGCGCCGTCGTCATGGCCCACATCCAGGGAGACCTCACGCTGCCTGGTCAGCGCACTCAGCTCGACGACTACATCGACGAACTCACAGCCCTCCGAGGTGAAGTCGCCAAGATCGGCCACAACGTCAACCAGATCGCCAAGAAGCTCAACTCCGGCGACCGTCCACACCCTGGGGGCACCGCACTCCTCGACCATGCGGAACGCGTCCTCGACACGGCCGGCACCGCCGTCCGCCACATCGCAGCAGCCACCAATCAGGTTGCCGCCACAAAGGGGCCACGGTGATCGCGAAGATCAGCAGCGGCAAGAGCACAGCCGGCCTCATCCGCTACCTCTACGGCCCCGGCCGGGCCAACGAGCACACCGACCCGCACCTCGTCGCCTCCTGGGACGGCTTCGCACCCGACCCCGGCCGCACCGACGACACCGCCGCCACGAAGAAGCTCCTCGTGGCCGACCTCGACCTACGCGTCCAGCAGGCCAGGCGACTCGGCCGGGCCCCCAAGCAGCACGTGTGGCACTGCTCCGTCCGCGCCGCACCCGGC
The DNA here is from genome assembly GCF_001700505.1 of Streptomyces mutomycini. GTDB lineage: Bacteria > Actinomycetota > Actinomycetes > Streptomycetales > Streptomycetaceae > Streptomyces > Streptomyces mutomycini. The sequence continues at coordinate 16,919 of NZ_MAPV01000162.1, read as the reverse complement.
GACCGCATCCTCGACGACGCCGAATGGGCGGACATCGCCCGCCGTGTCGTCACAGCGACCGGCATCGCACCGACAGACGATCCGGACGGCTGCCGATGGGTCGCCGTCCGGCATGCCGACGACCACATCCACATCGCCGCCACCAAGATCCGAGGCGACCTGCGCACCGCACGCCACTGGAACGACTACCTCACCGCCGACCGCGAACTCGCAGCAATCGAGAAGGAATACGGCCTCTTCCAAGTCGTACGCGGAGACCGCACCGCCGCGAAACGGCCCACCCGCGCCGAGCAGGAGAAGGCCCGCCGCACCGGCCACGACAAGCCCGCCCGCGTACGCCTGCGCACCCTTGTCCGCACAGCAGCGGCTGCCGCCACCAACACCGAGGAGTTCCTCGCTCTACTCACCCGCACCAACGGCGTCCTCGTCGAGGTCCTGCACTTTCCCTCCGGAGAACCACGCGGCTACAAAGTCGCCCTGGAGCACGACACGAACGCCGAAGGAGAACCGGTGTGGTTCTCCGGCCCCACGCTGTCACCGGACCTCTCCCTCCCCAAGATCCAGAGCCGTCTCACCGCAGCAGACATCCCGGTCGGCAATCCCAACGGGCATCTACGGCCGCACCCGTGGCACCAAGCCACCGCAGCCACAGAGCGCATCCCCCACCACCTCGGCCGGCCGGACGCCGAAGCCGCCCAGGCCCACCTGGCCGCCCTCGGCGAAGCACTCGACGCCGTGGCCCTCACCGCACCGCCGGACATCCGTACCCAACTCCGTTCAGCGGCCTCTGCCTTCGAACGGGCAACCCGTTCACGTATCCACGCCGAACACCACCACGCCCGTGCCCTGCGCGGGGCAGTGAAATCTATGCTCCGCGAGCCATCACCCAAGGACGGAGCTCTCCTGGCGATGTTCCTCGATGCCGCGCTCCTGGCCGTCATCGCCGCCGCCCGCTGGCACGACCAACAACAGCACAACCAGCAGGCCGCAGCCGCCCACCAGACTCTGCTCCACCTCCAGGCCGCCTACGAGCGAATCTCATCCGGGCACCTGCCTGCCGCCGGCCAGCATCGACCGCCTCAGAAGGTCGCAGTCCGGTACGCCCAGCTCATCCGCCAGACCACCCCCGCACACGCTGACCAAATCCTCGCCGACCCCGCCACCGATGCGCTGACCACCGCATTGGCCGCTGCGGAGACCGCAGGCCACGATCCCGGCCAGCTGTTGCAGCAGGCGGCAGACGAACGCGCCCTCGACGACGCCCGCTCCCCAGCACGCACACTGGCCTGGCGCGTACAACGGCTCTCGCAGAGGCCCGCTCCAAGCCGGCAAGCTCAGGCGGCACAGGCACGTAGCACCGTCCTACGCCCCGTAGCTCTCCCGCAGCCTGCGCCACCGGCCGCACCCACCGCTACCTCTCGGCCTCGGCGTAGGTGATCAACCCTGGGCGGGCACTCTCGGCGGCAGCGGGGTCAAGTGGTTCTTCCTGACCGGAGCTGAGAGAGGACCTGCGCGACCGGCAAGTCGTACTGGTCCTTGTCCTGCTCCCAGAACGAAAGGGCCCGAGCCGTAGCCTCGGCCATGTCGGCGGGCAGGTCGGCCGCCCGGAGAGTCTCGGCGACCTCTTCCATCTCGGGCGCCCAGCGCCAGGCCCTGGCAGCCACGCTCGGCAGGTATCCCGGATCGGAGAGGATCGCAGAGACCATGATCTCGGCTTCAGCCGTGAGCTGGTCGCCGACTCCATGGGCGTGTGCGAGCGCGTGGGAGACCCCTGCGAGAGTACGAGCGGCTTTCTGGTAACTGGCGAAGGCCATCTTCAGGGCGGAAGCGGAACCGATGGCCTCGCCTGCCCGGCGCACATGCAGTGAGGACTTCGCGAACAGCGGCTCCACCAGGTCGACGGCGGGGCCGACCCCTGCGAGATAGAGCCGTGCCGTACGCCCTCCACCCGGCGGCGGACCGAAGACGGCACCGTCGACGACCTCGGATCCGGGACGGATCTCCTCGGCGATGCGCTGCACGCGCTGGGGACTGATGGCATTGACATCGACGTACACCCCAGCGAAGGCATGCGCAGCCACCGCAGCTGCCACCTCCTCCGCCGCCTGCGGAGGGCAGACCGAAAGAACGACGGCACTACGGGACAGCGCTTCCGCAAGCGAGTCACAGGCCGTGGCGTCCGCCTCCCTCGCGCGCCGCCACGTGTTCTCGCTGCGCCCCTTGGAAACCCACAGCACGCCGTGGCCGCCGGCGACAAGCTCGGCGGTGACCGCCGCTCCCATGCATCCAGGGTGCAAGACGGTCACGACGGTCACTGGCTGCCTCCGGTGAAATGCGACGTGGTGTGTTCCCTATCAACATGATCCGCTGTCGTGGAGCAGCAACGGCGGAGGACTGGGCACCAGGCTCGGACGGGCCGGTCGCCGACACGAGGCAGAAGTTCTCCCTACCTCGTGTCGGCCCTTCATGGCGAAGCAGGGAACACGGCTGGGGCACCCCTGACGCGGCAGCTGACTCACGCGCAAGCCGCGTCATGGGTACCGTGCTGGAGACGAACTCTGTACGGACAGACCGGCGATCGCGCCGGATCGTCCGGCGGCCAGGAGGTGTCCTGATGCTGGAGGAAGCCGAGGAGATCGGCAAGCGCGCCCGCAGGGCGAGGCTGCGGTTGGGCATGCCGCAGGCCGACCTGGCGACGGCCCTGGGAAAGTCGCAGGGCTGGGTCTCGAAGATGGAACGTGGCCTGATCGAGCTGGACCGGGTCGGGCTGCTCAACCAGGTGGCCGCAGAGCTGCACGTCCATCCGAACGACCTGATCGGGCGGCCATACAGCAGCTCCCCCGACGACAACCAGTGGCAGGTTGCCGCCTCGTCGATCCTGCGCGAGCTGCGCCGCTACGACCTCGTCCCCGTCTTCGACGGCGCACCGCGGCCCGCATCACAGCTGTGGCGTGAGGTAACCCGGCTGCACCGCTTGCGGGACACCGCTTCCAACGTGGCGATTCTCCGGGTTCTCCCGGACCTGTTCCGCGAGGCGCGCGCCCTGGCTGAGGAGTCGGAGGGGCACGAGCGGGAGGAGGCGTATGCCATCTACGCCGTGTGCTGCAAGTTCGCACACACCGCCGCCCACTCCCTCGGACACCCCGAACTGGTCGCCATGGCCTGCGAACGCGCCGCATGGTCAGCCAGGTTGTCGGGAGATCCGGTGCTGCCCGCCGTCGCCGACTGGATGAGGGTCTGGGACATGTGGGCGACGGCTGACTGGGCCGACGCTCTGACGCTCTCGGACAAGGCGATCACCTCGGTGGAGCAGGAGTACGACCGTGGCGAGCCGCTGGCCGTGCGGGCCTGGGGCACGCTGCAGCTACGGGCTGCGGTCTCTGCCGCCCGAGCCGGCCGCTCCTCGGAGGCCGAGGACCGGATCGGACACGCGAAAGCTGCTGCCGAACGCATGGACGCGTACGTCGGGGCACCGGTGTACGACCGGCATTCGCTGACGTTCTCTGCCGGGAACGTGCAGATCCACGCGATCAGCGTGGCCCTGGAAATGGGCAAGCAGGGCAAGGCGCTGGAGATAAACCGCCGTACCAGCCCGGGACTGGTGGGTTCGCTGCCCAACTCCCGCCAGGGACACCACCACATGGATGTCGCGCGAGCCTGGTTGTGGGACGGGAACCGGGGAAAGGCCCTGGCCGAACTGGAGACAGCCGAGCGGATCGCGCCCCAGCTCGTACGGAACCACCCCATCGCCCGTTCGACGCTTCGCAGCATCGTCTACGCGGAACGAGCAGCCACGCGGGAGAAGCTGCGGCGCATGTCCGACCGCTTCCACCTGGACGGATAGAGGTCGTATTCCTCCGGCTCATATTCGAGGGTTGGCCGGCCCCTAACTTCAGGGCATGACGCCACGACGTTCTCCCCACCTCCCATCCCAGGGAGCCGGGTTAGGTACCGCAGCTCCCTTCATTCCCCGGCTCGGCGACCTCGCCACCGACAGTGCCCGCGAGGACCGTGTGGGGGTCGTGGTCGCCCTCCCTGGTGAGGGCTCCGCCACGACCTACCACCTGCGCCCTCCCGGGGGCGGGACCCAGTGGTCCGCGCCCGCTGACGGGACGACGCTCAGGCCCGTGCCGGTGAAGGCCACCCACGCGACGCTGCTGGCCGGCCGGGACGCGGTCTACGACCCGAGGGCCCGGCAAGGGTCGGTTCCCGTCGAGTTCCACTTCGATGACGGCTCGACCCTCAATGGCGCCCTCATCCTCACCACGGCGGAGCTGGAGCGGTTGTACGCGCAGACCAGCCGCCTCTTGGATGCACACGAACGCGCCCTCGGCGGCACCTCGTGATCGGGGCACGGCGCCGCCATGCCCGAATCGCCGCGTCCACAACCGCACGGGCCGACCACGGAGGTCGAATCGCGCTCACGTTCCTGGCCGTCGCCGGCCTGGTCGGCCCGGCCTGGGCACTGCGTGAGCACGCCGGCCCGCTCCTTGAAGGAGCTGGCCATCGGCCCACCGCCGTCGCACCGGACGCGAGCCTGCCCTCGGACCGCTGAGGCCCTTTCCGGCACCGCCGCCGTCTGCCCGCGCTCGACCGCCGGAGCCTCCCGCGCTGCTCTCTCGTCGAGCGGCGCTGAAGAACCGCCCCGCTCAGCGCGGCTTCGGCTGCCCGGGGCGGGACGGCCTGCACCTCGTCAGCCATCTGGAACATCCACGCGTGATTCCCCAGGGAGGGATCATGGACATCCCGTACATCGTCATCGACCAGCTCGTCCCCGACCAGCAGCAGGTCTGGAAGACGTACTTCGGCGACGCCGACCGCCCCCGCTACATCGAGGAAGGCATCTGGCGCCGCACCCAGGAGAAGGCCACCGCCGGCCAGTCCGGCTGGGCGGCCTCCGACGACGCACGGCGGCGGATCATCCACTACCGCTACCGGTACGGCCTGGTGCCCACCACGGCTGCGCCGGCCATCGGCTTGACCGACCTGTACCTCTATCACTCCGCATCCGCCCCGGCCGACGAGATCGACGCGCACCACGACGCCCTGTGGGATTCGCTCGCCACCGGCGGCTGGAAGGAGGCCCCCGGTGGATTCTTATGGACACGGCGGGATCTGAAGTGCCGGATCACCGAGCACGACGTCCACCCCCAGGACGCCGCTGCGGGCCGCACCCTCCCAGCCGGCTACCGGAGCCTGGACGTGCAGATCGCCTCTGTGTCCTACGCGCCGCCGCCCGCTGTCCGGCAACTGCCGTGGAACGTGCTCTCCACCGGAATCCGGTTCAAGGACCGCCCCGGCACGCCGACCCGCGTGCCGGACCTGTCCGTCCTCGTGGACTTGCGGCCGTTCCAGGTGGAGATCGGATGCGGTACGTCGGTCGAGGCGGGTATCCCGCCCCTGCACCGGCTCCACGAGATCTACCGGGTCACCGACCGCCAGGGCCACGAGCCGCGTGAGCATCGCTTCACTCTCTCCCCGACCGCGGACACGCTCCTCCATGAGGTGCTGACAGAGCCGGAGGAGAAGACCGCGGAATTCGTGGAGATGTTCCGTGCCTGCTTTCTGGCCGAGCCGACTCCGGCCATGTGGGCGCTGAAGGAACTGAAGGACGCCGGGCACCTCGTCGGCCCGGTCATCACCAACAACTTCGACGTGCTCGCCGCGCGCGCCGGCCTCGACGAGTGCTTCATGCGCCGCTACGACCAGGCCGTACCCGACGTCGAGTGGGTCGACGGCGCCAAGGCACTCCTCGTCGTCGGCCTGCACGCCGACCGACGCAAGGTCCAGGCTCGCGCCCGTGCTCGCGGCATGCAGGTCGTCTACCTGGATCCGGAGGGCTTCTGGCACGACGGCCAGTTCATGCCGTACCCGCTGGAGGGGCCCCAGGACGGTGATCTGGTATGCCGGGCAACCGCCGCTGAGGCGCTGCCCGCACTCGTCAATCTCCTGAAACGGCACGCTGGTTGATTCACCTGCACGAAGAGGGCCGCGCCGGGGGGGGTGACGCTAGCGTGACGCACCCGGCCGGCCCGGACTCACCGGGCGGGCGAGAGGCAAGGAAAGGAGCGTAGATCCCATGCGCGTATCCGTCATCGGCTGCGGTCACCTGGGCATCCCCCACGCCGCTGCCATGGCCGAGATCGGCCACGAGGTCATCGGCGTGGACTTGGACCAGGCGAAGATCGACCGCCTCAACGCCGGCGAGTGCCCCATCTACGAGGACGGCCTGCCCGAACTCCTCACCACCCACACCGCCACTGGACGACTGCGGTTCACCACCAGCCTCGAAGAGGCGGCCGAGTTCGCGGACGTCCACTTCCTCGCCGTGGGCACGCCGATCGACGCGGACGGACGCAGCTACGACACCGGACAGGTCTTCGGCGCCGCCCGCGCCCTCGCCCCGCACCTGACCCGCCCGGCAGTGGTCATCGGCAAGTCCACGGTCACCGTCGGCACCTCACGCGACCTCGGCGCACTCCTCGCGCGTCTCTCCCCGGCGGGTGAGGACGTGGAGGTCGTCTGGAACCCGGAGTTCCTCCGCGAGGGCCACGCCATCGACGACACCCTGCGACCCGACCGGATCGTCGTCGGCGTCCCCTCGGCCCGCGCGGAGGACGCCGTTCGCCAGGTTTACGCACCTCTCCTGGCGAACGGGATCCCGCTGTTCGTCACCGACCCCGTCACCGCCGAACTCATCAAGGGCGCCGCCAACGCCTACCTCGGCATGAAGATCTCCTTCATCAACGGCGTCGCCGACATGTGTAACGCCGCCGGAGCCGACGTCCAACAGCTCACCGAGGCCATCGGCCTCGACCCCCGTATCGGCCGCGGCGGCCTCAACGCCGGCCCCGGTTATGGCGGCGGCTGCCTCCCGAAGGACGTCCGCGCATTCACCGCCTCCGCCCGCACCCTCGGCGCCACCGAAGCAGCAACCCTTCTACGAGCCGCCGAGGAGGTCAACGAATCGCGGCCCACCGCCGCGCTGAGGCTCATCGAGCAGACTCTCGGCCACCCCGTCGACGGCGTACGCATCACCGTCTGGGGAGCTTCCTTCAAAGCTGGCACCGACGATGTCCGCGAATCCCCGGCCCTGGCGATCGCCGCCCTCATGCACCAGCGCGGAGCGACCGTCACCGTCCACGACCCGCACGCCGTGCCCACGGCACTGCGTCGGCACCCGGAGCTTGACTACGCCGAAGCCCTCGACGACTCCGTCCAGGGCGCCCAACTGATCGTCCTGGCCACCGGGTGGCCCCACTTCCGAGAGGCCGACCCTAAGGCCCTCGCCCCACTGGTCGCGGACCAGGTCCTCGTCGACCTCCGCAACCTCATCGACGCCGACGCCTGGCGCATGGCCGGATGGACCGTACGCCAGCTCGGACGACCCGCACAGGAATAGCCGAAGCCATCGAACCGGAGGTCCGCCGTGGACACCCTGTGGGACAACATCGAGAAGCTCTCCGCCGTCTGCCGTGCGGCAGGCGCCCACCTCCCCGACGAGGAGCTCAAGGCCCTCCAAGTCGGCAAGGTCGCCGAGGAAGCCGGCGAGGCCATGCACGCCCTCCACGGCCTGAAGGGCCTCACCACCCTGCGGCGACGACCACGCCTGGTCCGAGGTCCAGAACGACCTCGTCGGCGCCGTCATCGCCGCTCTCCTGGCGATGCACTACATCGACCCCGCTGGCGCCCGCGACACCTTCGAAGAGATCCTCCACCGCCGGACGCGCAGGGGTCGCGGAGCCGCCCCTGCGGCCTAACGACCTCCGGACGCGGCCGTCGACCGCTCCAGGTGAGCGCGGTTGACTGCCGCGTCCGGCACACAAGCTGCGGCAGGCACCTGCTCCCAGCGCGGTAGAACTTTCCCTACTTCATCAAGACCCGCGCACGGCGCGGGCGCGCGTCGCCTCAGCGGCGCGGCCTGCCTCTGTCTTCGCCCCGGCTGGCCACGCCAGGCGGCGCGCTACGTGCCGCGGGCTGAAGCCCGAAAGCCATCCGTGGCTTCAAGGCATGCCTCCGGCTGGGGCGCCGTTTGCGGGTACCGGCGGATTCGTGGTGAGTGTGGCGGGCTCCCATCCCAACCGCCTTCGGCCAAGGGCGTCAAGGTCGTTCGTACAGTGCCGCGCTCCACCTTGAGGCGCTGAACCACGCCCACTCCACGGTGTGTGGGTCGAAGGCGGACGGGATGGGAGGTTGGGGCAAGCGAGTACTCCAGGCTGGATGTCCACCGTGCTCGCCCCCATCACCGGGCCGCAACAGAGGTACGAGCAAAGCAGCCGAAAACGCACCGCTGTCAGTGCGCGCCGCTAGATTCACTGCACGGGTGTCTGCATGCATCGGGACGCCGTCCAGCGTGGCGTTCACCCCCGTGCTGCACCGGTTCGCACCCCAACCGGGTTGTGACGACAACATACGCAACAGAGGCCGCCATGATTTGGGACTACGACGGTGCGACAGCTCTGGGCCGAGTCAAAGTAGTAAGCGCCGACAAAACATTTGTACACGTCGAATACCCCAACGGAAACACAGCAATTTGCTTCTCCGAGGAACCCTCAGATTTCAGAGTGGGGGATGTGGTGTTCATTACGGAAACCTCCTTGGAGACAGCACCTCCAGAATTGTGGCCCTCAGAAAGATCATGGGTTGGAGTAATTAAGCTACTGCACGCAACCGAAGCAGTAGTGGAAATCGGCAGCAGCCTACAGATCATGCCTCGCCCTCAGGAACTAACCTTGCACGTTGGCAATACGATCGAAGGCACGGGACTGGAGACGATTAACCGCGTCGTTTCAGACACTCCCATTCGCTACCTCGACCTAGCAAATGTCGACGATGTAACGATCAGACAATTCAAGGAACCACCGGAGAACACTTACTCGTTCGAAGATTTCGCAGGATCAGCTGGAATCGTAGCGAGGGCAAAAGAGCTCATTGAAACCCCCCTGAAGTACCACCAAGAGTTGGAGGAGATTGGAGCACGCCCCATCAAGGGCGTTCTCTTCACTGGGGACCCAGGGACCGGAAAAACACTACTCGCAAGAATTATTGCGAACAGGTCTGACGCCGTCTTCTATCAAATTAGCGGCCCGCAAATCATGAACAAATGGCTGGGCCAAAGCGAGGAGCTTATTCGCAAGATTTTCGAAGACGCCGCAAAACAAGAAAAGGCAATTGTCTTCTTCGACGAGATTGATAGCCTGGCGACTCAGCGGTCCGACGACTCTCACGAAGCATCACGAAGAATCGTTGGTCAACTCCTTTCATCTATGGACGGGTTTAAACGCGATGAGAACGTCGTCGTAATTGCAACAACCAACCGACCGCAAGATATTGACTCCGCTTTGCGGCGTCCAGGAAGATTCGACTGGGAAATTCACTTTCCGCTACCGGGCATAGGCGATAGGGAGGCGATCTTGCGGAAGTCTCAGCCTCGGGGAGCGGCGGCTGACCTTCCACATGCGATCATTGCCGAGAAAACTGACACATGGTCGCCGGCCGAACTGGTTGCGATTTGGAGCGAAGCGGCGCTCTTCGCTGTCGCCGATCGACGCAAGAAGATCCTAGAGGAGGATTATCTGGGAGGTTTCGAACAAGTGACTACGCAGCGAGCTCGCAAGCAAGCCGAACGGACATCCCGCGATGAAGGACTCATTCAGTGATTAGACGCCTAAGGACCTGGTGGCACCGCATCAGAAATAAGCCCCAGCACGAGGAAAACCCTCTTCGAGAATTCATGTACCTGGACGAGGTGAGTGTTACCAGTCTGCTCTCGTCACGCACAGGGGCAATTCCGTCTGAAATCACTGACACCATGTCGACGTCATCTAGATCTGAGGTAACCCGAGGACTCGAGGCGGATATCAAGATTCTGAAACCCAGCATGGGTTCAGTATTGGAGAACACACGGACCCAAGATCGTCAGGTTTTGAGAAAAGCTACCATCCAGGCGACCTTCAGAGACCTGTATAAAAACGAGAGGGAAAGACTGACAATTTGCCCTGTCCCTGAATCGGTTGACTTGCCCTCCCGAAGTCAGCTATATGCATTGATGGACTCCCCGGAACGCATTCTAGATTCACCATGGATTATCAGCTCTGAACGTCTCGCCCGCGGCAACCTGATCGAAGTAGAAGTCGAGCTTCAGGCCGATCCAATCTTCCGCGTCAGCGCGTTCTTTTCTAGCTTCCTCGACATGATCACAGATAGTGAGGAGCTGGCAGGTCAGGTAGACCAGGCTCAGGCGTCCAAAGTTCGAGAGTTCAACGGAATTCTCGAAAGGCTGCGAGTGGGCCTGATCCCCATCAGGTGCCGACTGGTCGATTATCAGACTTTCGCAACGACGAGGGGTGAGTACCTTATTCACCGGAGACTCGTTGAGGCCCTTCCCGAGGATAGGCGGCCTGCCCTAACCCCAGCCTTCCTAGTGGGAGTGACCGAGCAAGACTTGTACTGGAAAGACACTAGAAGAATTCTATTCTCCGACGCAGAGGTCAGAATTCTCTGCCGGTTGAACAAGCTTGGAATTCAATCCACGTGGAATTCGGTAAAGCTCGCCGACATGGTGGGTTCCTTGCTGCCAGAGTTCTCCGAAATGATGAATAGTTTCGGATCTGACGCGCTACACGCGATGATGACCAATACTGGAGGCAGCGGCACGCATGATTCAAATGCGGAAACCCTGGTCACATTCGCCTCTCTGATTGCTACCGATGCAGGCATCTCATTGAGTGATGAGGAGCGCGCTGAGGTGCAGAGGTTGGCGATGGAAAATTCACATCTCCTGGAAGGTGAGCTTCCGGAAATTAGAGCAGCCTTTACATCTATTTCTGATTACGTTCTCACCCAGCATGGGGCGGAACTAGACGCGGAGAGGGTCTCGAGCCTCCGTACACGAGCCAGAAGTCAAGCAGGATTGCGGCAAGGGCTGGCTATCCAAGGGACCAGTAGCGCCCCTGCGCCAGACACCGAACAAGGCAGGTTCCTCGACTCCGAGGTAATCGCGATTTACTGGTAACAAACATCTATGACCGGCGACGGCGGCCGTGCCAGAACCGCGCCATTGACACTGGTAAACACCGGCCAACGTCAGGCCCGGATCCAGTCCGACCAGATGGGGCTGGGCTCCGTTGCCCCAGAAACGGGCAGGCTCGTGCTGGATCACCAGTGATTCCCAAGCTCAGAGCGCGAGTTAGATTCTCGTCACCCGCTCTCTTCGATGAGACCCCAGGTCAGCGACCTGGGGTCCCATCGTCGTCTAGACCTGATCAGGAACCAGTGACCCTCGACCAGCAGGAGAGCAGCACCGGTTCGGGGCTGTGCAGACCGGTCGTGTCCACGTCGAAGACTTGGAGGGCACGAAGGATCCGAATGGCGTCGAGGGCTTCGGGTCCAGGGTCCAGGCCGGCGGCGCTGGCGGCTGCTCCCAGGTCCTCGAACGGCAGTCCCTGCTCTGTCATGAACTCCAGCACAGCGGTGAACGCCGACCATCGGAACGTCTCCGGTACAAGACCCACCTGGGCCAGGAAGTCGGCCGCGCCCTCGATGCTCTCCAGCCGACTGCGTACCGACTTCAGGGCAGCGCCCTCCGAGTCGCCTCGGGATACCTGTTCGGAGAGTTGATCGATGAGCAGCGGCCAGCCGCCCGTGGTCTCCGCCACCCGTTGCAGCGCCGCCTCCGACGTGAAGGAGTTCTGGTCGAGGGACCAGGTGCGCAGTCCGTGCCGGGTGAAGCGCCTCAGTGGGACGACTTCCACGCCGGACGTCTGTTCGTCCGACAGCAACGATGCCCACAGGGTGAGCTGCTCCAGCCCTGCCACGACCACGGCGGAGCGAGTGACCCCTGGGCCGTCGGGCAGTCGGGTGGTCGCCAGTTCCGGGGAGATGAGGCAGGACTGCTCGCCGGGAGACTTGACGGTCAGGTCGGAGACTACGAGTCGGCTCATCCCCGGCTCGCCGCCGACGAGTTCCCGCTCGAAGTCGGCCCTTCGGGCCACATGCGGCATCTTCCAGCCGGTGGTCTCAGCGATCTCGCGCAGCGCGGCGGTGACCCGGTTCACGCCGGTGGCGGGAGAGCCGAGTACCACCCGAGCCAGATTCCGGCGACCCGGTTCGGAGCCGGAGACCTGCCTGCCCGGCAGGATGTCCGCAATCTGTGCGGCGGTCAGTGGACAGTGCGAGTGGGACTTCGCGGACTTGTGTCGTGTCTCCAGGGCGCTCAGCCGCTCGGTCACCTGCCGACTGGAGGTATTTTCCAGCTGCGCGTCAACGTCCTCCAACGTGCCGATCATGCTGAGGGCGTTGGCGCTCCGCAGATGCCAGCCCCTGTAGTCCGGGTCGGGGGCGAGGACACCGAGACCCTCCATCTCCGTTAGGTAGGCGCGGAACTGGTCCGGGTCCAGGTCCCTGAAACCCTCTGCCCACCAGTAGGTGCACTCGTCGCGCAGTTCGGCATGGGTCATCCGGGCGTCGATCCCGTGATGATGAGCATGGTGCGCCACCACGTTGGCGATCATGTTGTACCGGGAATCGAGCCGCAAGGTGTCGTGGAAGGCGGCGGTGATGCTCCGCTGGAGGTCCTTGTCGGACTGTACGCGTTCGACGTCGTCGCGGGCGATGAAGTGCAGCGGACCCGACTTCGCCTCCCGCCTCTTGGCGTGCATGGTCTGCACAAGCCGGTGGGCGAACATCTGTAGCAGGAACGGCTGGTACGAACAGTGGCCCAGGATGCGGTGCACCAACTGCGGCTCCAGGAACTGGTATCCCAGTGCGGCCAGCGGTTTGAGAAGTAGGTTCGCCGCGTCCTGGGGCTGGAGCGGGCCGATGACTGTCGGGTGCTGCGAGAGGTGGCTGAACGGATTGTTCGCCGCGAGGGTGGCGTATCGCTGTACCGAGTGGAGCCCGGCAAAGACGATCTTGACGCCGTCGTTGGTCTCGGAACTGAGGTCACGCAGCCGCCGGGTCTCGGTGAACCTCGGCGAGTCCGACTCGAAGAATCCGTCCGCCTCGTCCAGCATGATGAGCATCCGCCGGCTGTTGTCGGCCTTTAGCCAGGCCCTGATGCCGGTCAGCACGTTGTCATAGGTGAGGGTCGCATCGGCCCGTACACGCTTGGGCAGCGGAAGGGCTCCCTCCTCCAGCAGCCTGCGCCCGATGAGATTCCACACGGCCGAGGACTGGCCACTGGTGCCGTTGTAGGTGGAGTCCAGGCTGAGAGCCATGCTGATGTGAGCCGTGGGCGCCTGTGCGGTGAACTTCCGGCCCGCTTCCTTCAGCAGCGCAGACTTGCCGAGCCCTCGGCCCCCGAACACCACCTGGTTGCCCACCGGGTTCTGTACGGAGCCGAGTTCCTCCAGGCGTCCGAAGAACATTTCCTCGGCCACCCGGCCGCGCTTCTCACTGACGTACGGATTCACGGCCGAAAACGGCAGCAACACCCGCATCGCCGGGTCAAGCAACTGGTTGCCCCTGGCGGCGAGATAGGCGAGGGCTGCGTCGTCAAGCACCACCATGGGCCGACGTCCGACGCTGAGCGCGGCCAGCGATGTCCGGGCGTGCGCGGAAAGGGTGCCGAAGTACGCGACGAGCAGGCTCTCCTGGCTGGGGTCCTGTTGTACGCGGGCCATCAACGCTTCCGGAGTCGGCTGGCCCCACGCCAGCATGACCCGCAGCCTGCCGCGCAGGGCGGACCCGAAGGACGGCACCAGGGCTTCTCCCGTGTACCGGACCTCCTGGAGGTCCAGGAAGCGGTGTTCGGGGGTGGTGCTGCGCTGACGGTCTCGTTGCGGTTTGCGCAGGCTTCGGTATCCGATGAGACGGAGCGCCGGCATGAGCAGGTTCTCCTCGCTCAGGCCCTCCGTCCTCCTGACGCCCCGTCGTGAGGCCATCTCTCGCCAACCCGACAGACCATTGGCTGCCTGATCGCTGAACTCCTGGGACATGGTGGAGAAGTCGAGTGCGTCAAGGTTCTGGTAGCGCTCCCGGGCCCGAACCGCCCGAATGAGTTCCTCGGTGATGCCATGGGGCAGGGCATCGGGCACCGACGGGAAGAAGGCGTTCAGCGGGTGGTCCCCGTAGCGCGTGTCGGGGATGCTCTCGCCGTTGGAAAGGTGAGAGATCAGCTCCTCGGCGGTCAGCAGGTCGCCATCGTCGAGGAGGGGAGTCACCCGTGTGACGTCCTCGGTCCTCAGGCCGGGGATCTCCATGAGCCGCGCCCGCAGTTTGGCGGTGGCCGTCGCGTGGGCACGTTCGAGCTCCTCCGACAATTCGTCGAGCCGTTGCCGTGCGGAGGCGAGGTCGGATTTCGTGGTGAGCGCGGGCGCCTGGAGCCGGTGTTCAAAATCGCGCTCCTCCTCTTCCTTGAAGACGCCGTTGACGCGCGTGCGACGCAGCGAGTCCTCCAATACCCGCCGCTTGCCTTCCAGGGCGGCCACAGTGTGCCGTGCCGCCTCCCCCACCGCAAGGTGCACGCTCTCGTCGGTCAGCTCTTCGTGGCCATTCGGGCCAGGGGGCAGCAGACGCATCTCGGAGAGACCCAGGAGGTGAGCCGCGAGGTCGAACCGTTCGGCCACCCGATGGCTGTCGATGACGTCCAGCCACGATCGTTCGGCGCTCTCAACGATGCTCTCGGCGGTCAGTTCCGGCGGAATCACGCGTCCGGTCGCCTCTTCCACCCGCACGCCGGGGAGCTTGAATAGGTCCCTGCCCAGGACGACTTCCGCCGGGTACTCGGCGGGATCGAGCCGGGTGTCGCCCGACAGCAGATCGAAGGTAAGCCGCAGCGAATCCGCTGCCGCTCGCATGGCGGACCGCGTGTAGGTATCGTCGGCGAGCGACTGTGCCGCCAGGTCGTCCAGCACGTGGTCGCGCAAAGCCAGCACGGCCGCGCGCATCGCCTGAACCTGGTCGATGCTCCAGTCATTCGCTCCGACCTCGAGAGCGCGAGCGGCGACGACCCACTTGTCGGCCGAGCGCAGCCGGTCGTTCATCAGCCTGAGCAGGTTCTGCCTGGCTGGTCCTTCCAGGCGGCTCCTGCTGGATTTCATCAGCCTGCGGTCGACCTCGTTGAGTTCGTCCTGGAGGGCGGACCCGTTGGCCAGTGTCCGCACGCCGTCCGCGACCTCGTCCAGGCCGTCCCTGTCGTCGTCAGCGGCCCGCCGGAGCAGGCTGCCGATGAGTCCGGAGGGCGCGAGCCAGAGCCGTGTGATCTCGGTGGCCCGGTTGAACCGGATGCGGGGCAGTTGGTCCAAGCCCTGCCGGCATTCCTCGCGGGCCTCCTGGAGGGAACGTTCCAGTTCGGCCGTGCCACGCGCCAGGGCGAGCGGCGGGGAATGCAGCAGCATGGACTGGAGCGCGCACCGGGAGACCTCGTCGGCCACGGACACGAGGCTCGGCGGCAGTACGGCGGCCACCTGCTGGAGCGGAGCACTGGTCTCGGCGTCCCCGGTCACAAGAACGACCCGCAGCAGAGCGGTCGTGACGAGAGCCGCGTCGGGGCGGCTTCGGACGAGGGCGTCGACGTCCATCCCGGCCAGTTCGGCGCGTACCCGCGAGGCGCACTCTCCGCTGGAGGAACGGAGCGCGAGGGCGTACGCGGAGATCCGCAGGGCGGCGGTACGGAATCCGGGTTCAGCGTTCTGCTCGGCCAGCGCCGCGGCGGCGCCGTAACGGTGTTCGGCCACCAAGGGGGCGAGGACGGCATCCGGGGACTCAGCTGACCCGAGTGCTGTGTCCGTCTTCACGGCCGTGTCGTCGGCCGGGTGCGGGAGCTGCTGCGGCAAGAAGACGCTCGAAGCGGCGGGCTGCGCGGACGCTGGAGCAGGGGGCGGGGTCTGCCGCCGACCGGCAGTGAGCAGCGGACCGTCCGCCGCTTCGGCGGAGCGGGACGGCGCGTCTGGCTGTTTCGGGAGCTCGACGGGCTGCCGGTCTTCCCCCGGGGCGGGTCCCCGGCGCGGCCCGGATGCGACGTCATGGTCCGCGGGACCCTCGGTCCTCTGTGAGCAAGGCTCCGTCGTACGGGGGCTCCCGTGCGGGTGCCGGCCGCCGGGGCCGGAGGCACCGCGGGCCCCGTGAGCCCGTACGGCATCAGCGTGGGCTGCTTCGCCAAGCTCTGGGTCCACTCGCGTTCCCCCGCCCTCGGCCGGCTCGACGACCGCTCCCGCTGCCACGTCCGCGGTCGTGTCCCGGGCCGGCTCCGAGTCGGGTTCGGGGGAGGACGCGAGGTCGGCGTCCGGGGCGGGCCTGAGAGTCAGACCCCCGTACTGCGCGGCCAGCACGAGGAGGGCGGGGGCCTTCGCGGACATCTCCTGGAGAAGCCCGAGGATTTCAGCCGAACGTTCCTCGCCGCTGTGGGCGAGTTCCACCATTCTCAGCAGAATCCCGAGGGCCTCGGCGTCCGACCGGTCCTGCTGGGACCAATCGGCTCGGGCTAGCAGCGCACGGGCGGCCCCCCGTGCTTCGGACACGGCGGCGGCGGACACGGTGGACGCCGGAGCGCGGCGCAGCTCGTCCACATCGGCAAGCCGGGTGCGCAGTGCTTCGGAAGCGAGTGTCTCGGCCACCGAAACCGTACATTCGCGAAGGCTGCCGAGGTCGGACCCGGGCTCCGCACCGTAGGCCCTGAGTCCCGCCAGCGCATCGTCGAACGCCGCCGTGAGCTCGTGGAGCGAGACGAGGTCCGCGTCGGCCGGCCGGCTCTGCGCGGACACCGAGCCGGCAAGCCGCCAGACCGGCTCGCGGGCGGCCGTCAGCGCCCGTTCCACGCGCTCGACGGCTACGGTGAGCGCGGCGGCGTCGGGCTGGAGCTCCACGGTCCCGCCGTGGTCCGCAGGCTCCTGTGGGGCTGCGGTCACGGCCGGTTCCGTCCCGGTGCCGGTGGAATCGTCCTCTCCTCGCAGAGGCTTAGACCGTGTCCTATGTGGGGG
>NZ_MAPV01000161.1:10543-11061 GCF_001700505.1 Streptomyces mutomycini | reverse complement strand
GGCCGCGACCACCGAGTACGCCACCCGTCAGGAGATGGAGGACCTCGTGCGGCAAGTCCACCAGCTCACACAGATACAGCTGCAACTGATGGGCCAGCTGAACCAGTTGCTGAGCGCTCAGTCGGCCCAGCCGGTCCGGACCGGTCAGGTGGACCGATGACCGGCGGCCCCGGCTCCGTCTCCGCGGCGGTCGACAGGGACCTCGCCGCCATGGCCGAGCTGTCGCGGCGCATCGCCGTCCGGATGGGGGCGCCCGAGAACGGACCGGAGCAGACCACAGCTGCCCGGCCCGCCCAGCACGGGCCGCGCCCCGAGGTGTCCCGCGACTCCGGCATGGTCGGCGGCGGGTCTCCCGGGACCCAGCGGGCGCACCTCGACGACCTGGTACGCCGCTACAACGCCAAGACACCCAGCTCCAAGCGGGTTGCCCAGCGCTACCGCCGGGTGCTCGCCGACAGCCGGGCTGCGGTCGGTTTCCGCAGCAGCACGAAGGAGATGCTGTACCCCATCGCGGGCCG
>NZ_MAPV01000161.1:0-10499 GCF_001700505.1 Streptomyces mutomycini | reverse complement strand
CTGGTGCTGCCGTACGGCAGCGAGGAGAGCCTCGCCCTCATCGAGCAGCAGGCGGGCGACATCGCCGCCGTCGTCGTCGAACCGGTGCAGAGCCGCCACCCCTCCCTCAGGCCGGCCGGCTTCGTGCGCCGACTGCGCGAGCTGACCCGGCGCCACGGCATCGTGCTGCTCTTCGACGAGATGCTGACCGGTTTCCGCCCCGCAGCACGCGGCGCCCAGGAGCTCTACGGCGTCACTCCGGACCTCGCGACCTACGGCAAGCTGCTCGGCGGCGGATTCCCCATCGGGGCCATCGCGGGGCGGGCCGACATCATGGACGGCATAGACGGCGGCCACTGGAGCTACGGGGACGACAGCTACCCGGAGGCCGACACCACGTTCTTCGGCGGCACCTACATCCAGCACCCGGTGTCGATGGTCGCCACCCGGGCCGTGCTGAGCCACCTCAAGGAGCACAGCCCGCGGCTCCAGGAGCGTCTGAACGCGCGCACCGACGAGCTGGCCACCACGCTCAACGCCTTCTTCGAGGCTGAGGAGTTCGCCCTGAGCATGAGCCACTTCGGCTCCATGTTCCGGTTCGAGCACCGCGCGGACATGGAGCTGCTCTACCACCACCTCATGCTGCGCGGAGTGCACGTGTGGGAGTGGCGTAACTTCTTCCTCTCCACCGAGCACTCCGACGGGGACATCGAGTTCATCGCCGACGCGGTGCGGGGCTCGCTGCGGGAGCTGCGCGACGCCGGGTTCTTCCGGACCGGAGCGAGAGTGACACCGGGCGTGGCCCTGCCGAAGCCGGCGGCGGTACAGGCTGCTGTCACCCCGCCGAAGCCGGAGGCGGTACCGGCGACCGTCACCCTGCCGAAGCCTCGTGCGGAAGCCACGGCTCCCGCTGCCCCCGTGGCCCCCGCGGTCGAGCCGAGGACGCGGGCCATGGCCTGGAACACCGCCGCGACCACACCGCGTGCCCCCGCTCCGGCTCCCTCCGCGAGCCGGACCGCCGCCGGGCGCCCGCTCGACTTCGGCGTCTACTTCTTCGGCGACTACCCGCAGGACGACACCACCCCCCGGCACGGCAAGTACGACCACCTCCTGGAGACCGCCCGCTTCGCCGACCGCAACGGCTTCCACTCCCTGTGGATCCCCGAACGGCACTTCCACTCCTTCGGCGGGCTCTTCCCCAACCCCGTCGTGCTCGCCGCCGCGCTCGCCCGCGAGACCGACCGCATCCGCATCAACGCGGGCTCCGTCGTGCTCCCGCTGCACGACCCGATCCGCGTCGCCGAGGAGTGGTCGATGGTCGACAACCTCTCCGGGGGCCGGATCGGCATCGGCTGCGCCAGCGGCTGGCACGCCAACGACTTCGCCTTCTTCCCCGACCGCTTCGGCTCCCACAAGGAGACGATGTACGAACAGATAGCGCAGGTGCGGAAGTTGTGGCGCGGAGAGCCGGTGCGCCGCACCACCGGAGCCGGTGAGGCGGATCTGCGGCTCTTCCCGCGCCCCGTCCAGGACGCTCCGCCCATGTACACGGCCGTGGTCGGCAACCCGGCGTCCTACGAGCTGGCCGCACGCCACGACCTGGGCATCGTCACCAACCTCATGACCCAGAGCGTCGAGCAGCTCAGGGAGAACGTCGCGCTGTACCGGCGCACGCGCGCCGCACACGGCCTGGATCCCGACGCGGGGCACGTCTCCGTGCTCCTGCACACCTATCTCGCCGGGGAACACGCGGCGGCGCGCGCCGAGGCCCGCGATCCGCTTTCGCGGTACATGCGGGCGTCCCTGTCGCTGTTCGGCAACGTCGCCAACAGCCTCGGCCACCAGCTGGACCTCTCGGCGATGACCGAGGACGACCTGGATGTCGTCTTCCGGCGCGCCTACGACCGCTACTGCGACCAGCGCGCTCTCATCGGCAGCCCGGAGAGCGTGCGCCCTGTCGTCGAGGAGGTGCGTGCTGCGGGAGCCGACGAGATCGTGGCACTGGTCGACTTCGGTGTCGAACCCACCGCGATGCGCGAAGGACTCGTACACCTCGACTCGCTGCGCCGCGCGTGCGCGACGTCCGCCGGACGGGCGCCCGCATCCGGGGATCCGTCGGCGCCCCTGTCGCCGAGCCAGCAGCGCGTCTGGTTCCTGGAGCGGATGCTGCCGGGTCGTACCGCGTACAACGAGGTCAAGGCCATCGAGCTCGAAGGTCCCCTGGAGGTGCCCGCGCTTCGCTCCGCCCTGCGCGCCCTGGTCGCCCGGCACGGCCAGCTCCGCACGGTCTTCCGCGAAGTCGCGGGCGAGCCACGTCAGTTCACTCAGGCACCGGGCGAGGTGGACTTCGCGGTCGTCGACGGCACGGGCCATGGGAGCGACGCGGTCGCCGCGACCCTCAAGGCCGAGAGCGGACGCCGCTTCGACCTCGCGGACGGACCGCTGTTCGTCACGCGTCTGGTCCGGCTCGGCGAGCATCGGCACGTTCTCGTCCTGTCCCTGCACCACATCGTGATGGACGCGGCATCGGCCGCGGTGCTCGCGCGCGACGTGTCCGCCCTCTACCGCGCGGAGGTCACGGGTACCCCGCCCGTCGGCCTGCCCGCCCTCACCCGCACCTACGCCGACCACGCCCGCGCTCAGCTCGACTCGCTGGGCGGCACGAAGGCGGCGGAGGACCTCTCGTACTGGAAGAAGGCGCTCGACGGCGACCTGCCCGTCCTCGGCCTGCCCACCGACCGGCCGCGGCCCGCCGTGATGACGTCGAACGGCCACGCCCTCTTCCGCACCCTCGACGCCGGACTCTCCTCCGCTGTGCGCGCGTTGAGCCGGGAGCGGCGCAGCACCCTCTTCATGACGCTGCTCGCCGGTTACGCCACCGCCCTGCAGCGCGTCACGGGCCAGGACGACCTCGTCGTCGGCACCCCGATGTCCGACCGCACACCCGCGTACGAGGACGTCGTCGGCTTCTTCGTGAACACCCTGGCCCTGCGCATCGACCTCTCCGGGGACCCGGACTTCCTCACACTCCTGGACCGGGTGCGGGGGGTGGCGCTGGACGCGTACGACCACGCCGACGTGCCCTTCGAGGTGGTCGTCAGGGAGCTGGCCCCCGCCCGGGCGCTCGACCGGACCCCCGTCTTCCAGACGCTCGCCGAGTTCGAGACCGGTGACCCGTTCCGCTTCGACATGCCCGGGGTGCGGGCGACTCCGCTCGGCTCCGGCCCCGACAAGGCGCTGACCGACCTCAGCGTGTACTTCACCGACCAGCCGGACGGTATCCGCTGCCACCTGGAGTACAACACCGACCTGTTCGACGAGGCGACGATCGAGGCGCTCTTCGGGACGTTCAGGGACGTGCTCGCGCGGGCCACCGGCACCGAGGCCGCGGTGCCGGACGCATGGCGGCGCGGACGCTCCCGGCAGCGGACCCGCAGCACCGTCCATGCCCTGGCGTCACGGTGGGCCGAGGCCGCCCCCGACCGCACCGCCGTGATCAGCGGCGCGGAGACGCTGACCTACCGCGACCTGGACGAGCGGGCCGAGCGGCTCGCTGCCGTCCTGCGCGACCAGGGCCGTGACGGAGCGCCGGTCGCCCTGTGGCTGCCGCGCGGCACGCAACTGATCGTCGCCATGCTCGCGTCGCTCAAGTCGGGCCACGGCTACGTGCCGCTGGACCCCGGGCAGGGGTGGGCCAGGGCCGAGGCGGTGCTCGCGGAGAGCGGCGCCGGAATCCTCGTCGTGAGCGGCGACGAGCCCCCGGTGAGGCCACCGGGCACCGCCGTGGTCGACGCCGCTGCCGCCATCGCGTGGGCAGGCGCGGACGCGGTACCCGCACCGCCGGAGCCCCCGGCGGTTCCGGGACCCGAGTCCCTCTGCTTCGCCGTCTACACCTCCGGCAGCACCGGCACACCCAAGGGCGTGGCCGTGCCGCACCGTGCCGTGGTGGACCTGTGCCAGTGGCATCACGAGCGCTTCGGGTTCACCGCTGACGACCGCAGCGCCGCCGTCTGCAGTCAGAGCTTCGACGCCGCCGTGCTGGAGATCTGGCCCGCGCTGGCCGCCGGTGCGACGGTCGTCGTGGCCGACGACACGGTCCGCAAGGACCCCGCCGCGCTGGCCCGCTGGTACGCGGACCAGCGGATCGACTTCTCCATCCTGCCGACTGCCCTCGGCAAGGGGGTCCTCGAACTGCCGGACGACCTGCAGCCCCCGCTACGGCACCTGCTGCTCGGCGGTGACGTGCTGTCCACCCGCCCGCGCGCGGGCGTCCCCTACGAGACGGTGAACGTCTACGGGCCCACCGAGGTGACCGTACTGTGCACGACCCAGACGGTGGAGCCGGCGGCCGCCGGGGAACCGGGTGCCCCGATCCCGATCGGCCGCCCCGTCGACAACGTCACGCTGCGGGTGCTCGGCGGGCACGGCCGCGAGGTACCCGCCGGCGAGGTGGGGGAGCTCTACGTGGGCGGCCCCGGAGTCGCCACCGGCTACCTGGGCCGCCCCGACCTCACGGCGGAGCGCTTCGTCCCGGACCCACTGGGCGGCGGGACGACCCTGTACCGCACCGGCGACCTGGTGTGCTGGGACGGGTCGGGGGCCCTGATGTTCCGCGGCCGGTCCGACGACCAGGTGAAGATACGCGGATACCGCGTCGAACCCGAAGAGGTCACACGGACGCTGGGCGGCCTGCCGGGCGTCGCCGAAGCGGTCGTCCTGGCCCGCCCCGACCATCGGGGCGAGGCCCGGCTGGCCGCCTACGTCGTGCCCGTCATGGCGACGGCACAGGGGCAGGAGACCGCCGACCGGCTCACGGAGGAACTGGCCGCGCGGCTCCCCGACCACCTGGTGCCGCGCGCCTGGGCGGTCCTGCCGGGCCTCCCGCTGTCCGGCAACGGAAAGCTGGACCGGGCCGCGCTGCCCGAGCCCTCTCTGATCACCGCGGTGGAGGGCCCCGCGCCGTCCGGGCGGGCGAGGACCGCCGCTCCCGTGCCGGCGGTGGACGTCGAGGCGCGGCTGCGGGCGCTGTGGGCCGAGGAGTTCGGGATCGACGCCGGCACGCTCGGCGGCGAAGCCTCCTTCTTCGATCTCGGAGGCCACTCCATCACGGCCATCCGCCTGGCCAACAGCGTGCGGGAGGAGTTCGGCAGGGAGTACCCCGTCGCCCGCTTCTACGAGGAACCCACGTTGCGCGCGATGGCGGCGTACCTCGGCAGGGACGAGGCCGGGACGCGGTCCGCGGGAGGGCCCGGACGGGGGGAGAACGTGGGTGGCACCGCGGGCGATGTCCTCGACCGTGCGCCGGTCACCGCCCAGCAGAGCGCCTTCATCACCCGCCACACGACCCATCCCCGGCCCCAGATCTACAACGTGGCGATGCGGCTGACCCTCACGGGAGCGCTCGACGTACCGGCTCTGCGCTCGGCTCTGACTCAGCTGGTGGCACGGCACGAGGCGTTGCGCACCCGCCTGGTGGAGAACGCGGGGACGCGGGAGTGGCAGCAGGAAGCGCTGCGCCCCCGGCCTGTCGCACTGCCCGAGGAGGACCTGCTGGGGCGCTTCGGCTCGGCGGCGGACGCCGAGGCGGAGGCGGAGCGCGTGGCGGAGAGGACGGCAGCCGCTCCCTTCGACATCCGGGCCGAACTCGCTCCGGTCTTCCGCCTGCTGCGCACGGGGAACGACCGCTGGGTGCTGCTCTTCGTCCTGCACCACGCGACCTGCGACGGCTGGTCGGTCACCATCCTGCTGCGCGAACTCGCCGCGCTGTACCGGGCAGCGGCCACCGAGGAGCCGCACGGCCTGGCCGAAAGCGTGCCTCAGCCCGGCGCGTACGCACGCTGGCAGCGCGAGCGGAGCCGTACGCAGGACAAGGGCCGCCTGGTCGACTACTGGGCGCGGGAGCTCGAAGGCGCGCCCTTCTCCCTGTCGCTGCCCCTGGACCGGCCCCGCCCGGCGGAGCTGAGCGGGGCCGGCGACGTCGTGCTGTTCACGGTGGGGCACGACGTGCGCGGAAGCGTGGAGACACTGGCGCGCCGGCACCGCACGACACCTTTCGCGGTGACCGCGGCGGCCATGGCCCGCCTGGTCGCCAAGGTGACGGGTGAGCCGGACGTCCTGCTCGGCATCTCCTACGCCAATCGCGAGCGGCGGGAGTTCGAGGCCCTCGCGGCCTGCACGGTCTCGTCCTTCACACTGCGCATCCGTGGCGACCGCGCCGGGTCGTTCGGCGCGCTGGTGGACCAGGTGGCGCGCCGCACGGCCGAGTCGATCGACCACGCGGCGCCGATCCGTGCGGTGGCGGCCGGCTTGACCGCGGCGCTGGGCACCGAGGTCCCCGACCGGCTGCCGATCGGCTTCCAGTACCAGAACTCGCTGGAGACGGACATCGATCTGCCGGGCCTGACCACGGCGGTCGAGGACCTGGCCGTCTCCGGCGCGCGCTCGGAGTTCAACTTCGGGCTGATCCCCACGGGCGACGTGCTCTCCGGCTACGTGGAGTTCTCGACCGACCTGTGGGACCGCGCCACGATCGAGTCATGGACGGCCGCGTACGCCGGCCTTCTTGCCGAGGGTGTCGCCGAGGCGCTGGGAGGCGACGCCTGAGCGGCCGAGAAGTGCGGATCCGGACCGCGGGTGGCGGGTGCGGTGGTGCCGTCGGCGCCAGCAGGTCGGGCAGGCCCTGCGGATGGGCGCGCTGGAGGAGGGTGACCGGCTGCCCACGGCCCGCGCAGGTCGCCGCCACCACCAAGGTCGACCCGAGCACCACTCTCGAGGCCTACCGGGAGCTGGAGCGTGCGGGGCTCGCCGAAGTGCGCCAGGGGGCGGGGACCTTCGTCACCCGCCCCCTCGCCGAGCCCGGGTCGGGCCCCGAGTGGCCGCTGCGCACCGCGCTGGACGAATGGCTGCACCAGGCGCGCGCCGAGGGCCTGGGCGGCGAGGAGGTCCAGGCCCTCTTCCGGGCCTCCTTCGAGGCCGCCCACCCCTCCGGCCCGGAGAGCTGAGCGCCCGGCCACGGGGCGGGCCCGGGGCCGGCCCGCCCCGAGTAGCGCCGGGCCCGCTCCTGTCCGAACCCGCGTGTGCCGGTCCGGTGCGGGTCAGGCCTTGTTCTGCGCGGCCCAGAACTCGTCGAAGGTGAGCTCGCCGTCGCCGTTGCCGTCGTGGGCGTTGATGACGGCCTGGGCGACGGTCTCGGTGACGTAGGGGTCACCCAGCTGCGCCATCGCGCTCTTGTACTCGACGGCTGTGATGCTGCCGTCGCCGTTCTGGTCGAAGCGCTCGAATGCCTTGCGTGCCGACTCTATGTCCGCCACTGTTCCGCCCCTTCGTTAAGCGTCGTTGACGGAAATCAGATTATCCGGCACCCGGAGCGGCGGATCCGGCGGGCGAGGCGCCCCTCACGTCAACAGCTCCGTGGCGGTCACCGCCCTCAGCCGGCGCCGGCCGATCTCGGCGAGGAGGAGGGGCAGCGCGGCGACGGTGTCCCGGTAGCCGAAGTGCAGGCTCACGACGGAGCCGTTGCGGAGTTCGCCGGCGACCTTGCGGGTGACTGCCGCGACCCCGGGCGAGGTGAAGTCCAGGGAGTCCACGTCGTACGACAGGACGTGCGGGTATCCGGCGCGCTGCGCGAGCTCCTGGACGAGCGGGGTGGCGTAGCGGGCGTGCGAGGGTCTGAACCAGGTCCCGATGGAACCGGTGAGCCGGCGCAGGCTCCGGGCACATCCGGCGATCTCCTCGTACGCCCGCGTCTGGTCCATCGTGTTGATGTCGAGGTGCCGCTGCGTGTGGTTGCCGAGGTCGTGGCCGCCGTCGAGGATCCGGCGGGCCATCCCGGGGTTGCGGTCGAGCCAGTCGCCGGCGGCCAGGACGGTGAGCCGGGCGCCCGCCCGTTCGGCCTGGGCGAGGACGGTGCGGGCCAGGGCGGGATCACCCCGGCCGTGGAAGGTGAGGGCGACGCGGGGGCGGTCACGGGGGCCGTGCTCGATCTGGACCGGCTGCCCGGGGAAGCGCCGCGGGCCGTCGCCCCGGCGTACGGCGCCGGGGGCCTCCCGGGTGTTCCGGGCGCTGTCGCCGCCCTGCGCCTTCCCGGCCGGCGCCCCCGAAGGAGCGTCCCGTGCGCAGCCCGTGGCGGAGGTGCCCGCCAGGAGCAGACCGGCCGCCGTACGCAGGGTGCCGCGGCGGGGCACCGGTCTCCCGCGACCGTTCATGGGCGTCCACCTCGCAGCTCTGCCGGGCGCCGTCCCCCGGGACACGGGACACAGTAGGGCGAAGCGCGCGCGACACGGCGGTGGCCAGACGTGGACAACACCCTGAAGTGATCAATGAATCAGCGACTCGACTCGATGATTACGCAAAGAATCCCAGGCGGGTGACCTATCACACCTGGGATTCACGACCCATATGAGGCTATTCGCACGAATAGTCCATATCAAGGCTTGGACTCAAGGTCGCCCGTCTGCCATAGTCGGTCACACGACCTCCTCCGACCCGAGCCAGGTCCTGCGTGCGGCCGTGGACACACCCCCCCCATTCCACGGCCCTCTCAGAAGCCCCCGCCGAGCCACACCAAGGCCGACCGGGGGCTTCTGCGTGTCAGCGGTCGGTGGTGCGCATCTCGAACCAGGTGGTCTTCCCGCGCGGTAAGAGATCCACGCCCCACCGGTCGGAGAGCTTGTCGACCAGGAAGAGACCCCTCCCGCTGACATCCGTCTCACGGACGGGCATCAGGCACGGCAGTCCGCGCGAGGGGTCCCGCACCTCGATCCGGACCCAGCCCCGGCGGCGCAGCATCCTCAGACCGAAGACGCGCGCCCCGGTGTGCCGCACCGCGTTGCCCACGAGCTCGGAGACCAGTAGCACTCCGTATTCGGCGGTCTGCGGAGGAAGCTGCCACTGACGCAGCATCACGCAGGAAGTGATCCGGCGGGCGGTGGCGGCGGACTCCGGACGGGAGGGCAGCCGCACTTCACCCTCTGTCGGATTTCCGAACAACTCCAGTGCCTTGAACGCCTGTTCGTCTTCAACGACAGACATCCGGCGTGCCGCTGTCGCGCTGCTGCGCGGTTGCGGCTGCTCCACACCCTCCAGGCCCGCCATGTCCACCATCATGGCCGCACAGAACGCTCTCCGTGACCGTTCGCCGGAATCCCCTCACCGGAACCAGTCACTCCGCGCCGGTTCTCCGGCATATGCCAAGGGCAGAACGGTGGTCTGCGCAGCCATGCCCACCTGGGATGACAGACGTCGGACAAGTAATTGCACGAGAGGCGGATCAGCCGGACCTTAAGGTTCTCTTAAGGTCCGGCTGATCCGCCCGCACGGATGAACATGCGCGCCCGTGTACGCAACTCACGCTCGGTCAGAGGAATCGGGCCTTGCCCGGGCCCTCCTCGACGAAGCTGCGCATGCCGCGCTCCCGGTCCTCGGTGGCGAACAGACCTGCGAACCAGTTCCGCTCGATCGTGAGCCCGGTGTCGATGTCCGTCTCCAGCCCCGCGTCCACGGACTCCTTGGCGGCGCGCAGCGCCAGCGCTGGCCCCCGGGCCAGCCGGGCCGCCCAGGCGTGCGCCTGCTCGTAGACCTCGGCGGCGGGCACCACACGGTCCACCAGCCCGATCGCCAGGGCCTCCTCGGCTTTCACCTGACGGCCCGTGAAGATCAGGTCCTTGGCCCTGGACGGGCCCACCAGCCGGGACAGCCGCTGGGTACCGCCCGCGCCGGGGATCAGCCCCAGCAGGATCTCCGGCTGGCCGAGCTTCGCGTTGCTCCCGGCGATCCGGAAGTCGGCGCAGAGGGCCAGTTCGCAGCCGCCGCCCAGGGCGTAGCCGGTGACGGCGGCGACGACGGGCTTGGGGATGCGGGCCACGGCGGTGAAGGACTCCTGCAGGGCCCTGGAGCGTACGACCATCGCCGCATGGTCCATCGCCTGCATCTCCTTGATGTCCGCGCCGGCCGCGAACACCTTCTCGCCGCCGTAGAGGATCACGGCGCGCACGTCGTCGCGCCGGGTCGCCTCCTCGGCCAGCTCGCGCAGCCGGTCCTGTACGGCGATGTCCAGGGCGTTCATCGGCGGACGGTCAAGCCGGATCGTGCCGACGTTGTCGCTCACTTCGAGGGTTACGGTCATGGGGAGCAGGTTAACCAGGACCAACGAGGCGGGCCCGGTGCCGTTGGTCACAGCACCGGGCCCGTTCGCGTCAGCAGCGGGGATCTACTTGGTCCACTCCGACCAGTCCATGTTCCAGCCGTTGAGGCCGTTGTCGGGCTGGATCACCTTGTCCTTGGAGTTCTTCACCACGACCACGTCGCCGATGAGGGAGTTGTCGAAGAGCCAGGCCGCGGGAGTCTTGCTGTCCCAGGCGCCTCGCACGTCCCGCAGACCGACGCAGCCGTGGCTGGTGTTGGTCGTGCCGAAGATGCCCGACGCACCCCAGTAGTTGCCGTGGATGAAGGTGCCCGAGGTCGACAGGCGCATCGCGTGCGGCACGTCCTTGATGTCGTACTCACCGCCGAAGCCGACGGTG
>NZ_MAPV01000160.1 GCF_001700505.1 Streptomyces mutomycini | reverse complement strand
GTGTCTCCGGGGGAGGCACCCACACGTATGCGCGGTCAGTGGGTGGCGGGCGCCTCGTCCGTCGGGGCGGAGGTGTCCGTCGCCGTACCCGAGGGGCTCTCGGAGGCTTCGCCCGACGGCTCGCCCGGGGTCCCGGACGCGGAGCCCGTCGGGGTGGGCTTGGCGGACGGCACCACGCTCGGGCCGAAGTCCGTGAAGAAGCCGGTCGCCGGGACGATGGCGGCGCCGAGCTGGATGTCACCCGTCTCGCTGAAGGTGAAGGCGACGTTCTGGACGTTGCCGTTCGTCCCTGCCTGGCGGCCGTTCTCGATCACGGCGGAGGCGTTGTCCTTCCCGCCGATGATCACCCGCCCGCCGGCCGGGACGACGAGGGGTCCCTTGCCCTGGGCGGCCTGCAGCTTCACCGTGGCGCTGGTGCCCGGCAGGGTGATCTTCTCCACCACCTCCTGCTTCGTGCCGTCGTTGAAGAGGGTGGCGGCGATGACCGCCGGGCCCTCGGCGTCCGGCTCGGGCTGGGTGATGATGTTCAGGTTCTGGATCTTGATGTTGTCGACAGCGGTGGCTGCGTTGTCCGGCCTGACCTGAAGCGTCTGCGCGTCATTGCCGGCACCGCACGCGGTCAGCGCGCCGACGGAGACAACGAGGGCAGTGGCGGCGAGGGCGCCGTGTCGAAGGCTGCGGCTCACGGCGGCGGCAACTCCTTGAACGTTTCGGACTGCGGACTTCGGACTCTGCGGACAGGAAGGCCCGAGCGGCCGTGAAGCCGCCCCAAGTGTGTGTCAGCGGGCCCAGGCTACCGAGCCGTCGTCCCGGGCCCGCACCCGACCCGCCCCTGGGGCCGTCCGACCTGTCCGCCGGTGTCGCGGCTGTGGCGCGGACCTCGTGCGGCCGTGCGGCGGCCTTCTTCCCGCCGACGGTGATTCGCGCGGGGTTCACAAAACACGGTGACCAGTGCGTTGACCCGGTCGATGATCGATTTCCGGGCGGTGGCGCATTTCTCGCGCATAATCGACCCGGCCCCGGGCTGTTGATCAATTTCATTGGCCACCGACACTAAGGGCCGTACGGGTGATCGAGGTCCGAACGGAGTACGGAAAGTTCACCATCCGGAATCCGACAAACCGGGATGTTCAACCCCTTCTGGAGGCCTTCCGCTGTGTGTGACGCGCGTGTTTCAGCTCGGCCGCACGCCCGCTCCGACCTGCGAATATCGCCTCCCGGAAGGCTCCCGCAGCACGTTCGTGTTGCAGTTGTCAAGCCCCGAGATATGCCCTGACCTGCGAAAACGCCATTCAGGAGAAGCTGTTCTCGTGTTACTCTGGATAGCCACGGAAGGGGTACCTGTCACATGACGTTCAAGGTTGGCGACACCGTGGTCTATCCCCATCACGGGGCCGCGCTGATCGAGGCTATCGAAACTCGTCAGATCAAAGGCGTGGACAAGACCTACTTGGTGCTCAAGGTCGCCCAGGGCGACTTGACGGTTCGTGTACCGGCGGACAATGCGGAGTTCGTCGGTGTGCGTGACGTAGTCGGGCAGGAGGGGCTGGACCGGGTCTTCGAGGTGCTGCGCGCGCCGTACGCCGAAGAGCCGACGAACTGGTCCCGACGCTACAAGGCAAATCTCGAGAAGCTCGCCTCCGGCGATGTCATCAAGGTCGCCGAAGTGGTGCGAGACCTGTGGCGTCGCGAGCGCGAGCGCGGACTCTCCGCAGGTGAGAAGCGCATGCTCGCCAAGGCCCGCCAGATCCTGGTGAGCGAGCTCGCCCTCGCGGAGAACACGAACGAGGACAAGGCCGAGGCCCTGCTCGACGAGGTTCTCGCGTCCTGAACCGGGTGACGTCAGTGACCGGCGTGACGCCGGCGAACTGAATCCGGTCGTATGAAATGTGCCGCGGTGCCCGCTGACCAGCCGTCTTTACGGCCAGTCGTCGGGCGCTGCGGCATGTTCGGACCCGTGAGCACTGAACTCATGGGCCCTGGAGGGGACCTGTCCAGCGGCAGCCCGGACGGCCGGAAATCCATCCGGTATGCCCGGTGCCCCCTCAGCGCATTCATTTCGACGGGCCCTCAGCGGCTCGGCCTCCCGGGGTTCACGGAAGGGGTCCCGGTCAGGTCGAGGCGTCGTGCCCGGCTCGCTGTGCCCCTACCCACGTAGGCCGTGGAAACAAACCTGCCGAAGCTTCGGAGTGCAACCGATGTCATCGATGTCACCGACGCCCGCTGAAACGAGCCCTTCCCGCACTGCGGCGGTGATCCCCGCAGCGGGCCGCGGTGTCCGGCTCGGCCCCGGTACCCCGAAGGCGCTGCGCGCGCTCGGCGGTACCCCCATGCTGATCCACGCCGTGCGCGCGATGGCGGCGTCCCGCGCCGTCACCCTCGTCGTCGTTGTGGCGCCTCCGGACGGCGCGCCCGAGGTCAAGAACCTCATCGCCGACCACTCCCTGCCCGAACACACCGACTACCTCGTCGTTCCCGGCGGTGCGACACGCCAGGAGTCCGTGCGGCTCGGCCTCGACGCCCTGCCCGAGGACGTCTCGGTCGTACTCGTCCACGACGCGGCCCGCCCCCTGGTGCCCGTGGACACCGTGGACGCCGTCGTCGAAGCCGTACGGGACGGGGCGCCCGCCGTGGTCCCCGCGCTGCCGCTCTCCGACACGGTCAAGGAAGTCGAGCCGGGTGCGCCGGGCGAGCCGGAGCCGGTCCTCTCGACCCCGGTGAGGGCCAGGCTGCGCGCCGTCCAGACCCCGCAGGGTTTCGACCGCGACACCCTCCTGCGGGCGCACAAGGCCGTGGCCGTCGACGGCGAGGGCGCGACCGACGACGCGGGCATGGTGGAACGCCTCGGCGCGTCCGTCGTGGTCGTACCCGGCCACGAGGAGGCGTTCAAGGTGACCCGGCCGCTGGACCTGGTCCTGGCCGAAGCCGTTCTCGCACGCCGGAGGGCGAACGATGGATTCTGAGCACACGCAGCAGGTTCCCCCGCCCGTGATTCCGCTGGTCGGCATCGGGACGGACATCCACGCGTTCGAGGAGGGCCGCGAACTCTGGTGCGCCGGGCTGCTGTGGGAGGGCGAGGGTCCCGGCCTGGCCGGGCACTCCGACGCGGACGTCGTGGCGCACGCCGCCTGCAACGCCCTGTTCTCGGCCGCAGGTCTCGGTGATCTGGGGCAGCACTTCGGCACCGGCCGTCCCGAGTGGTCGGGCGCGTCCGGCGTCACACTGCTCACCGAGGCCGCCCGGATCGTGCGCGCCGAGGGCTTCGGGATCGGCAACGTCGCCGTGCAGGTCGTCGGGCTCCGGCCGAAGATCGGCAAGCGGCGCGAGGAGGCCCAGAAGGTGCTGTCCGAAGCGGTGGGCGCCCCGGTGTCGCTCTCCGCCGCCACCTCCGACGGCCTCGGCTTCACCGGTCGTGGCGAGGGCATCGCGGGCATCGCGACCGCCCTGGTCTACCGCGCCCAGGGCTGACGCCTACCGTGCGAAAGGCTGAGGCCGACCGCGCTCAGGGCTGACGCCGACCGCGCGAAAGGCTGGCGCCGACCGCTGAGGCCCGGGCCCGTCGGCGGAGCCCGCACCCTTCACTCCGCGCAATGAGCCGCCGGGAGCCGACCCCGGCGGCTTATTGCGCATGGCTTGCACCTACGCTGGTGCGGCAGGTGATGTGCCGTACGGGTCGAGACAAGGGTGGGCGTCAGTGGTGAGCGCGACAGCCGGGGCGACGAGGATGCCGGACGCGCCGGCCGGTGCGGACGGGTACGTCGTGCGGACGGCCACCGCGCAGGACCTCGGTGGTGCGCGGGCGGTCATGCTGGACACCGTCTACCGCGATCTGTGCTCGGGCTACGTACCCCGCTGGCATGCCGACATCATCGACCTGGAGGGCGCGTATCTGCGTCCCGCGCGCTGCACGCTGCTGGTCGTCGTGCGCGGCGACGAGGTGGTGGCGACGGGCGCGGTGCGGGACCGGGGTCCGCAGGCGCCGCCCAATCCGCAGTGGGTCGCTGACCGCTTCCCCCCGGGGGTGACGGCCCAGCTGTGCCGGATCTACGTACGCCCCGATCACCGCAGGCACGGCCTGGCCCGGCGGTTGGTGCGGGAGCTCGGGGACTTCGCCGCCCGGGCGGGCGGCTACACCTCGCTCTATCTGCACACCGATCCGGCCGTGCCAGGTGCGGAGCCGTTCTGGCGGTCGCTCGCCCATGAGGTCTGCGACGAGCGCGCCCTGCCGGGAGGTGGTCAGGGCATCATCCACTTCGAGCTGCCGATGCCCGCGCCCCGGGCGTCGTCCACCCGGAGTATCAGATGATAATCGTTTTCATATAGGGTCCCCGTCATGCCTACGCCCCGAAGCCGACGCTCCTCGTTGCCGGTCATCGCCGCCGCCCTCCTCCTGCCGCTCGCGGCCTGCTCCTCGCCCAGCGGATCGGGCGCATCCGGCGACGCACAGCGGCTCCGGGTCGTCATGGCCTTCCCGCCCGCCCAGGCCATTTCGCCGTACGGGGACGACGCGGTCACCCTCAGCCGGCTCGCCGTCATCGAGGGCCTCACCACCCTGGACAGCAACGGCGCCGCGAAGCCGGCCCTCGCCGCGTCCTGGAAACAGGACAGCCCCACCACCTGGACGTTCACCCTCCGCGACGCCGTCTTCCAGGACGGCGCGAAGGTCGACGCGGACGCCGTCGTCCGGTCCCTCACCGCAGCGGGCAAGGCATCCCCGCTGCCCAGGGTGCTGTCCGACACGACCCTGACGGCCACGGCCGTGACCGGCGGGGACGCGGACACCGTACGGATCGTCACGAAGGACGCGGACCCCCTGCTCCCGCAGCGGCTCGCCAACCCGTCCCTCACGATCCTGTCCGCCGGTGCCTACGAGAAGGGCAGGGTGAACCCCGCCGGGCACGCCACAGGCCCGTTCACCCTGACCGGCGTCAAGGGCGCGGTCGCCGCCACCCTCGAGCGCAACGACGACTACTGGGGCGACAAGGCGAAGGCTCCGGGTGTCGACGTCACCTTCGCCGCGGACGGCACCGCCCGCGCCAACGCGCTGCGCACGAAGGCCGTCGACGTCGCCGAGTACGTACCGATATCGCAGGCCTCGCTCCTCGGCGACTCGTACGTCCACGAATTCCCGTCCGCCCGGACCAACGGCCTCTCGCTGAACACCGGGCGCGGTGTCTTCGCCGACCCGGCCATGCGCGCCGCCGCCCGCGAGGCCATCGACTCCGATGCCCTGGTCGACGGGGTGTACGAGGGCCGGGCGGACACCGCGAAGGGGCTCCTCGGCCCCGGCATCCCCTGGGCGGCCGGAAAGCGCACCGCACCCACCGGCAGGACCCCGTCGGCGAGCCGCGAGGAGGTCGCGAAGACCGAGGAGATCGTCCTCGCCACCTACACCAACAGGCCCGAACTCCCCGAGGCCGCGACACTCGTACAGCAGCAGCTCGAGAAGCGCGGCTTCACCGTCAGGCAGGTCGTCCGCGACTACGCGCAGATGGAGGCCGACGCGCTCGCCGGGAAGTACGACGGGTTCATCCAGGCACGCAACACCCTGCTGGACACCGCCGACCCCGTCTCCTACCTCGCCTCCGACTTCACCTGCGACGGCAGCTTCAACATCTCCCAACTGTGCGACGAGCGCGTCGACGCCGCGGTGGACGAGGCCGCATCGCTGACCGGCACCGACGCCCGCCACCAGGCCGGGATGACCGCCGAGGCCGCCGTCCTCGGAGCCGACGCCCTCGTACCGCTCGTCCACGAGCGCTTCGTCCAGGGCTACGACGACAGCCGCGTCGAAGGCGTGGCCCTCGACCCGATGGAACGCACCCTCATCACCGCCGACACCCGCGTCGGGTGACCGCATGAGGTACCTGGCCGGGCGTCTCGGTGCGCTGCTCGCCGTCGTCGCCGTCATCGGCCTGCTGCCCCGGCTGTCGCGTACCGATCCGGCGCTGACCATCCTGCACGCCCGCTACGCGGACCGTCCGCCCACACCGGCCGTGCTCGACGCGATCCGCGCCGAGACCGGACTCGACGGCGGCCCGCTGCACGTCCTCGGAGGCTGGGCGGCCGGACTGCTGCGCGGCGACCTGGGCGAGTCCTGGGTCTCCGGACAGCCGGTCGGCCCCGACGTGACCTCCGCGCTCGGTGTCTCACTCACCCTGATGGGCGCCTCGCTCGCCGTCGCCGTCGTCCTGGCGCTCGCCCTCGTCGCGGGAACACTCCGGCGGGGCGCCCGCCGCCGGCTCGTCACCACCCGCGCGGGCGTCGGCGCCGCAGTGCTCGCCGCCCTGCCGGAATTCCTCCTCGCCGCCGTACTGGCCACCGTCCTCGCCGTACAGCTGGGCTGGTTCCCCGCAATCGGCTGGGGTGGACCCGAACACCTCGTCCTGCCGGCCCTCGCCATGGGCGTCCCCGCCGGTGCGCTGCTCGGGCGGCTCCTGGACGACGCGCTGCCCGCCGCGTTCGCCGAACCCTGGGTGCGCGCCGCCACCGCCCACGGGATGCCCGCCCGCCGGATCGCCGCCCACGCCCTGCGCCGCGCACTGCCCGCACTGCTGCCCCAGCTCGGCCTCGTCGCCGTCGGCCTCACCGGCGGTGCGGTCGCCGTCGAGACGCTCTACACCATCCCCGGGCTCGGCGGCACGGCCCTCGCCGCCGCACTGGCGCAGGACCTGCCCGTCCTCCAGGCGTGCGTACTGCTGCTCCTTCTCCTCGGCGTCGCCGCCGGACTCGCGTCCCGGCTCGTCTCCAGGGCCCTGCTCGGCCCAGCGCGGGACGACGGCGCCCTGCCCCCGCTCGTCGCGCCGGTCCTTCCCGCACGCCGCACCGTGGCCGTCGGAGCTGCGGTCCTGGGGGCACTCCTCGTCGCCGTCGTCCTCACCGGCCTGCTGCGCGACCCCCTGTACGCCGATGCCGCGGCCCGGCTCGCCCCACCCTCGGCCGCCCATCCGCTGGGCACCGACTCCCTGGGTCGCGACGTCCTCGCCCGCCTCGGCCACGGCGCGGCCAGGACCGCGCTCACCGCGGTCGCCGTCGGCGCCGTCACCCTGCTCCTGGGACTGCTCGCCGGGGCCGTCCGCGCCGGGGCCCTCACCGAGACGGCGAACGCGCTGCCCGCGGTCCTGGCCGGCCTCGTCGTCGCGGGGATCGCGGGCCCCGGCCCCTGGGGCGCCGCCGCGGCCGTCGCCGCCGTCGCCTGGGCCCCGCTCGCCGCCCACACCTCCGCGCTGTACGCCCAGGAACGGGCCGCCCCGCACGTCACCGCAGCCCTCGCTCTCGGCGCCGGACCCTGGCACCTGCTGCGCCGCCACACAGGACCCGGCGTCGTACCCCCGGTCGTACGCCACGCCGTCCTGCGCATCCCGGCCATCGCCCTGGCGCTCGCCTCCCTCGGCTTCCTCGGGCTCGGGACACCGGCTCCGGCGCCGGAGTGGGGCCGCATGCTCTCGGAGAACATGCCCTACGCCGAACGTGCACCCTGGGCCGTCCTCGCGCCCTCCGCCGCCCTCGCCGCCCTCGGCGCGCTCGCGGTGCTGACCTCGGCCGCCGTACGCGGCAGCCGGCGCGGATGACCACATCCACGGCGGACACCCGGTCCGACGCCGCTGTGGGGCTCAAGCCCTACCTCCGGCTCCTGACCGCCACCCAGTTCGCCTTCAACACGGGCTTCTACGCCGTCCTGCCCTACCTGGCCGCCCACCTGGGCGACGGGCTCGGCATGGCCGGATGGCTCGTCGGACTCGTACTCGGCCTGCGCACCTTCAGCCAGCAGGGCCTCTTCGTCGTCGGCGGCGCCCTGACCGACCGTTACGGCCCCCGGCCGGTCGTCCTCACCGGCTGCGCCCTGCGCATCGCCGGATTCTGCTGGCTCGCCCGGGCGGAATCCACCGGCACCGTGATCGGCGCCGTCCTCCTCATCGGCTTCGCAGCCGCCCTGTTCTCACCCGCCGTCGAGTCCGAGACCGCCAGGACCGCCGTCACCCACGAGGCCGCGACGGGGACGCCGCGCGCCCAGGTGCTGGCCGTGTTCTCCGCCGCCGGGCAGGCCGGCGCGTTCATCGGCCCCCTGCTCGGCAGCCTCCTGCTGCTCACGGGAGGCGGATTCCGTACGGCGTGCCTGGCCGGCGCCGTGGTCTTCGTCGGCGTACTCGCCGGACACGCCCGCCTCATGCCCCACAGGCCCCGCCGCGTCAAAACCACCGGCACGGGCGCCGTCCGTCCCCGCCAGGTCCTCGCCGACCGGCCCTTCCTCGTGCTCTGCCTCGTCCACAGCAGCTACCTCGTCTCCTACAACCAGCTCTATCTCGCCCTGCCTGTGGAGGTGGAGCGGGCCACCGGCTCCCAGAGCGCGCTCGGCTGGCTCTTCGCGCTCTCCTCCCTGCTCGTCGTCGTCGCCCAGCTGCCGCTGACCCGCTGGTCAGCCCGTCGCATCGCGCCCCGTACCGCACTCGTCGCAGGGCTCGCCGCCGTCGCCGCCGGATTCGCCGCGGTGCCCCTCGCGCCGGACGGGCCCGCCGGACTGCTCCCCGGCGCCGCGCTCGTCGTCCTGCTCACGCTCGGCCAGATGCTGCTGGTCCCCGCCACCCGAGGGCTCGTACCGGACCTCGTCGACGACCACCGGCTCGGCCTCGCCACCGGAGCCCTGTCCTCCGTGTCGGGCCTCGCCGTACTCGTGGGCAGCGCCGCCACCGGAACGCTCCTCGACACCCCCGGCCCCGCCCTGTGGGCGGTGCTCGCCGCCGTCCCCCTGGCCGGCGCGGCACTCGCCCTGACGCTGTCCGCGGGACGGCACACGACGAAGCCTGTTGCCACCGTCACCGATGACGAGTGACACGTTTTCCACAGGGGGCTCCTGGCACTGGTGCGGGCCCACTACCCTTGAGGCGTGACTATTCGCCTGCACGACACCAACGCCCGGCAGATCCGTGACTTCGTCCCGCTCGCAGCGGGCTGTGTCTCGATCTACCTCTGTGGCGCGACTGTCCAGGCCGCCCCTCACATCGGGCACATCAGGTCCGGACTGAACTTCGACATCATGCGCCGCTGGTTCGAGTACCGCGGTTACGACGTGACGTTCATCCGGAATGTCACCGACATCGACGACAAGATCATCAAGAAGTCCGCCGAGCAGAACCGCCCCTGGTGGTCCATCGGCTACGAGAACGAACGCGCCTTCAACGACGGCTACGCCGCACTGGGCTGCCTCCCGCCGACGTACGAACCGCGCGCCACCGGTCACATCACCGAGATGGTCGAGATGATGCGCGGCCTCATCGAGCGCGGCCACGCCTACGAGGCCGACGGCAACGTCTACTTCGACGTGCGCTCGTACGAGGGATATCTCGAGCTCTCCAACCAGGACCTCGACGACCTGCGCCAGCCGTCCGGCGACAACGAGACCGGCAAGCGCGACAAGCGCGACTTCGCCATGTGGAAGTCCGCCAAGCCGGGCGAGCCCAGCTGGGAGACCCCGTGGGGCCGTGGCCGTCCCGGCTGGCACCTCGAGTGCTCCGCGATGGCGCACAAGTACCTCGGCACCGCCTTCGACATCCACGGCGGCGGCATCGACCTGATCTTCCCGCACCACGAGAACGAGATCGCCCAGGCCAAGGCATTCGGCGACGACTTCGCGAAGTACTGGGTGCACAACGGCTGGGTCACCCTGTCCGGCGAGAAGATGTCGAAGTCCCTGGGCAACTCCGTGCTGGTCAGCGACATGGTCGAGCAGTGGCGCCCCATCGTCCTCCGGTACTACCTCGGCACCCCGCACTACCGGTCGATGATCGAGTACAGCGAGGAGGCCCTGCGCGAGGCCGAGTCCGCCTTCGCGCGGATCGAGGGCTTCGTCCAGCGGGTGGTGGAGAAGGCCGGGGGACCGGTCGAGCCCGCCGCCGAGGTGCCGCCCGTGTTCGCCGAGGCCATGGACGACGACCTCGGCGTCCCGCAGGCGCTCGCGATCGTCCACACCACCGTCCGGCAGGGCAATTCCGCCCTCGCCGCCGATGACAAGGAAGCCGCGGTCGCCCGCCTCGCCGAGGTGCGCGCGATGCTCGGCGTCCTCGGTCTGGACCCGCTCGACCCCCACTGGGCGGGCGAGAGCGACCGCGGCGAGGACCTGCACGGCGTCGTCGACACCCTCGTACGGCTCGTCCTCGACCAGCGCCAGTCGGCCCGCGAGCGCAAGGACTGGCCCGCGGCCGACGCCATCCGCGACCAGCTCAACCAGTCCGGCCTCGTCATCGAGGACAGCCCCAGCGGACCCCGGTGGACACTCGGACCGCGCTGAGCGGACCTTCGCACCATGCGTGAGCAGCGCAAATGTGCCGCCCGGCCATCCGGGCGGCACACTTTCACTTGACGACGTCATCTCTGAAGCAACGAAACAGGTAGGTCATGGCCGGGAACAGCCAGCGCAGGAACCGCCGCACGTCCAACAAGAAGGGCATGCAGGTCGGCAGCGGCGGTAACCGACGCCGTGGTCTCGAAGGCAAGGGACCGACGCCGCCCGCCTCCGCCCGCAAGGGACACAAGAAGAACAGGGTGGCGAACGCCCAGGCCAAGCAGGCCGCCTCCCGCCGCCCCGCCCCGCGCCGCGGAGGCGCCAAGGGCACGTCGGAGATGGTCGTCGGCCGCAACCCGGTCTTCGAGGCGCTGCGCGACGGCGTCCCCGCGACCACCCTCTACGTCCAGCAGTACATCGACAACGACGAGCGGGTCCGTGAGGCACTCCAGCTCGCCGGCGAGCGCGGCAACATCCACCTCATGGAGGCTCCGCGCCCCGAGCTCGACCGGATGACGAACGGCCTGAACCACCAGGGCCTCGTCCTCCAGGTCCCGCCGTACGAGTACGCGCACCCGGAGGACCTCACCGCCGCCGCGTACGACAACAACGAGGACCCGCTGATCGTCGCCCTCGACGGCGTCACCGACCCCCGCAACCTCGGCGCGATCGTCCGCTCCGTCTCCGCCTTCGGCGGCCACGGTGTCGTCGTCCCCGAGCGCCGCGCGGCCGGAATGACGGCCGGCGCCTGGAAGTCCTCGGCGGGCACCGCCGCCCGCACGCCCGTCTCGCGCGTCACCAACCTGACCCGCGCGCTGGAGGGCTACCAGAAGGCCGGCCTCACCGTGGTCGGCCTCGCCGCCGACGGCGAGCACACCGTCGAGGACCTGCAGGAACTCGGGGGCCCCGTCGTCATCGTCATCGGCAGCGAGGGCAAGGGCCTGGGCCGCCTCGTCGGCGAGACCTGCGACTACCGCGTCCGGATCTCCATGCCCGGTGGCGCCGAATCCCTGAACGCCGGTGTCGCAGCGGGCATCGTGCTCTACGAGGTCGCACGCCGCCGCGCCTGATCCGCCACGTCCGGCCCGGAAGTACAGCCCCCGGGCCGGGCGGCGTACGCGACCCGTCCACGCGCCGCCGTCCCCGACAGCGCGCCCGGTCCGCGCCCGATCGACAGAGAACCGTACGCGGTCAGGGACTGTTGACGGGTCTCGGACACTTCGGACGAGTCGAGGCAGTGTCCTAATCACACATCACTCGGTTAGATGAGTGTGGACACCAGAACGCCTCGGTTCGACGACCAACCCGCCCTGAGCATGACGAAGGTGGACAGCGACCCCGCCCAGGTCATCGTCAGCCACGCCAGCTTCCGGGTGCAGCTCGCCCCGGGGCAGCGCACCCGTCTGCGCCCCGTGGGCTCCGCCGGACCCAGGATCCCCGCCATGAGCGGCGCGGGCGGCCGCAGGCGGGCCCCCGTCGTCTGGAGCGGCAGGTCCGAGCCGGGCGACCCCGGAGCGACCGGGCTCCTCCAGGCCGTACGCAACTCCACCGCCGGCCATCTCGAAACCCGCCCCGGCGGCCACGACGGCAGGGGAGGCGGCACCCAGGTCATCCCGCGCCTCGACGAGACACAGCCCAACCCCGTCGTCCCCGCACCCCACCGGCCTGGCGGCGGACGCAACGGCCCGCTCCTGCCACCCATGCGGCAGGCCGTCGGCGCGTACGACGCCATGGAGACGCACCCCCGCGACGCGCACGACGCCTACGAAGACGACGCCGGCACCGAAGGCCGGAGCGACACATCCGCCGGCGAACGACGCCAGTCGGGCGACACCGTCCGGCACGCCTACTACCCCGGCCGCCGGATGAACCTCGGCGTCGTCCTCCTCCCGCTGCGCGTCATCCTCGGCTTCTTCTCCATCTACGCCGGCATGGGCAAGCTCTGCGACCCCGCCTACTTCGACGGCGGCGACCGCGGCTCCATGGTCAAGTGGCTGACCTCGCTGCACCCCTGGTCCGCCGCCGAGCCCCTGCGCGACGTCGCACTGTCCCACCCCGTGGCCGCCGGGCTCGCCGTCGCCTTCCTCCAGATCGTCGTCGGCGTCCTCACCGTCCTCGGGCTCTGGCAGCGGGTCGCGGCCGCCTTCGGAGCCCTGCTCTCCGCCGCCATCCTGGTCACGGTCAGCTGGCGCAGCGCCGCCGCGTACGACACCCCCGACATCATCCTGCTGGCCGCCTGGAGCCCCCTCGTCATCGCCGGTGCCCCCGTCTACTCCCTCGACGGCCGCCTCGCCGGCGAGGCCTGGCGCACACTCGGCCCGCGGTCCGCGATCTGGGACCTACGCCGCCGGGTGCTGCGCCGCGGCACCGTGGTCGCCACCGTCGTCGTCGGTCTGACCCTGCTGGTCGGCTCGATGCTCGGCGGCGCCGTCCGCTCCACCCAGGTCGTCACCGTGCCGGGTCCCGACAGCTACCCGACCAACCAACTCCCCGGCTCCCCGCTCCCCGAGGAGTCCACGGGCAAGGAGGGCAGGCCCTCCCGGACCCCGGACAACCGCACCCCCGAGACCTCGCCCTCCAGCGCCCCCGGCACC
>NZ_MAPV01000016.1 GCF_001700505.1 Streptomyces mutomycini | reverse complement strand
CCGGTTCCGGAACCGGTACCGAAGTCCTGACCCACCCCATGCCCCGCCTTGTCCCCGGAGGCCCCGTTGCGTGTCACCATCGCCGATGTCGCCCGCGAGGCCGGCGTCAGCAAGACGACCGTCTCGCGGGTCATCAACCTCAAGGGCGAAGTGGACGGTTCGACGGCCGACCGCGTTCGTGAAGTGATCGCAGACCTCGGCTACGTGCCCAGTTCTGGCGCCGTCGGGCTGGCCCGTGGCAGCAGTCGCACGGTCGGCATGCTGGTGCCCTCGCTGGCCTGGCCGTGGATGGGTGAAGTGCTCCAGGGAGTGGTCGACACAGTAGAG
The DNA here is from genome assembly GCF_001700505.1 of Streptomyces mutomycini. Classification (GTDB taxonomy): domain Bacteria; phylum Actinomycetota; class Actinomycetes; order Streptomycetales; family Streptomycetaceae; genus Streptomyces; species Streptomyces mutomycini. Next base: position 12,194 of record NZ_MAPV01000016.1, on the reverse strand, counting down.
GCCGCCGACTACGGGCTGCTGCTCTTCACCTGCAACCGGGGCGCGGAGTCCGTCGAACGCTTCACCGCCCAGGTGTCGGCGCGCGCCTTCGACGGGCTCGTCGTCGTCGAACCGGAGAACACGCTCGAACAGCTCACCGCACTGCACCGGTCCGGACTGCCGATCGTCCTGATCGACGACCGGGGTCACCACCCTGAATTCCCCTCCGTCGTGACCACCAATCACGAGGGAGGCGCGTCGGCGGCCCGCCACCTGCGGGCCGCGGGGCGCACCAGACCCCTGGTCCTCACCGGGCCGAGGCACTTCGGCTGCGTACGCGACCGGCTCGCGGGATTCCTTTCGGTCCTGCCCACCGAGCTGGTCGTGGACGGGGACTTCACCGAACGCGGGGGCCGTCTGACCGTGGAGGAACTCCTGGCGACGGGAACGGAGTTCGACTCCGTGTTCGCTCACAACGACATCAGTGCGGCCGGGGTCCTGCGCGCCCTGAGAGCCGCCGGCCGCCGCGTACCCGACGACATCGCGGTGGTCGGCTTCGACGACATCCCGATGGCCGAGCACACCGAACCGCCGCTGACCACCGTGCACCAGCCCACCCGGCAGATGGGCGAGGCCGCGGCCCGTCTGCTGCTCTCCCACCTCGGCGGCACCGCCGTACCGGACGAACCGGTCGTGCTGCCCACCGAACTGGTCGTGCGCCGCTCGGCGCCGTAACGGACCCGGCCCCGCCGGTCACCCGTCCGCATCCCCGAACCCGCCGCACGGCACCGCACCACCCGCACCGCCCGCACCCGGCGCGTCGAGCGCTGCCCGCCACCGGATCTCCCAGACCCGCAGTCCTCCTGGAGTCGCCATGTCCGTACGCCGTCGTCACACCCTGAGAGCGCTCTCAGTCGCCACCGCCGTGGTCGCGCTCGCCGCCGGCTGCTCGTCAGCCAACTCGGGCGCCAACAAGGGGGGTGGCGCCGGCGCCTCCGGCGTACTGACCCTCGGCAAGCCGGACGGGCCGCAGACGAACAACAGCAACCCGTTCCTCGCGACCTCGGCGAGTGCCACCCTCGGCTACCGCTTCATGATCTACGAACCGCTGGCGATGACGAACCAGATCCGCCCCACCGACAAGGCGGACCCGTGGCTGGCCACCGCGTGGGACTGGGAGTCGAACTTCACCAAGCTCACCTTCACGCTCGACAAGCGGGCGAAGTGGGCCGACGGCAAGCCGCTGACCGCCGCCGACGTCGCGTTCACCTTCGAGCTGCTCAAGAAGCATCCGGCGCTCAACGGGAACGGCATCCCGTACGACGGCATCACCGTCGAGGGCGAGAAGGTCGTCCTGACCTTCAAGGAGTCCCAGTTCGTCAACCAGAACAAGATCATCACGACGTTCGTCGTGCCCAAGCACATCTGGGAGAAGGTGAAGAACCCGGAGACCTGGCCCAACAGGACCCCGGTCGGCTCCGGCCCGTACAAGCTGAAGACCTTCACCCCGCAGACCACCACTCTCACCGCCGCGTCCGCCTACTGGAAGGGCGAGACCAAGGTCAAGGAGCTGCGCTACTCCGCCTACAACGACAACAGCGCGGCGACGACGGCCCTGGCGAACGGCAAGCTCGAGTGGTCGTTCGTCTTCATGCCGAACTACAAGCAGCTGTTCATCGCCAAGGACGCGAAGAACCACAAGCTGTGGTTCCCCTCGGGGCTCGGCATCCACGGCCTGTGGTTCAACACCGCCCGCAAGCCGTTCGACAACCCGGCCCTGCGCAAGGCCATGGCCATGGTCATCGACCGCAAGGCGATCCACGTGCAGGCCCAGGCGACCCTCTACCCGGAGATCAGCAACCCGACCGGCATCCCGCTGCCCGCCGGAGAGCCGTTCCTCGCGCCGGAGTACAAGAATGCCACCACGAAGCCCGATGTCGCCGGGGCCAAGAAGATCCTCGACGAGGCCGGATTCAAGCTCAGCGGCGGTGTTCTCAAGGACCCGGGCGGCAAGCCCGTCGAGCTGACCTTCACCGACCCGGCCGGCTGGAACGACTACATCACCGGGCTCTCCATCATCAAGGACAACATCAAGCAGCTCGGCATCGAGGCCAAGGTCAAGACGCAGACCGCGGAGGCGTGGGGCACCGACGTCGCCACCGGCAAGTTCGACGCCACCCTGCACTGGACCAACAGCGGTGCCACGCCGTACGACATGTACCAGAACATCATGGACGGGGCGATCCTCCAGCCCATCGGCAAGAGCGCCCAGCTCGGCAACTTCGGCCGCTTCAAGAGCCCCGAGGCCACCGCCGCGCTCAAGGAGTACGCCAACGCCACCGACGACGCCACCCGCACCAAGGCCATGAACACGCTCCAGAAGATCATGGTCGAGCAGGCGCCGGTCATCCCGACGGCGGCGGCCCCCATCGGCGCCGAGTACTCCACGAAGAACTGGGTGGGCTGGCCCACGGAGCAGGACCCGTACGCAGCACCCCAGCACACCCAGCCCGACGCGCTGGAAGTCGTGCTGAACCTCAAGCCCGCCAAGTAAGTACGGGGAAGAACCGGCCATGACCACCGAACAGACCGCAGACGTGCGCACCGGGACCGACGTGGTGCTCGAAGCACGCGGAGTCACCAAGCACTTCCCCGTACGGCGCACCGCCGGCGACCTCCTCGCCCGCAGGCGCCGCACCGTCCACGCCGTCGACGACGTCTCGCTGGAGCTCAGGCGCGGCACCGTCACGGCCCTGGTGGGGGAGTCGGGTTCCGGAAAGTCCACCGTCGCACGGCTGCTCGCCCAGTTGTACCCGCTCACCGCGGGGGAGATACACCTGGGCGGCAGCGCGGTGAAGGCCGGACGTGGCCGGTCCTTCCGTACCTACGTCAAGCAGGTCCAGCTGATCTTCCAGGACCCGTTCGCCTCGCTCAACCCGGTGCACACCGTGCGCTACCACCTGACCCGCGCCCTGAAGATCCACGGCCGGGCGGGGAGCGGGGACGCGGAGCTGGAGACGAATCTGGCGGCCCTGCTGGAACGCGTCCAGCTGACCCCTCCCCATCAGTTCCTGGACAAGTTCCCGCACGAGCTGTCGGGAGGCCAGCGCCAGCGCGTCGCGATAGCGCGCGCGCTCGGCGCCGACCCCCAGGTCCTGCTCGCCGACGAACCCGTCTCGATGCTCGACGTGTCGATCCGGCTCGGCGTCCTCAACCTGCTGCGCGACCTCAAGGAACGCCTCCGCCTCGCGATCCTCTACATCACCCACGACATCGCGTCCGCGCGCTACTTCGCCGACACCACCCTGGTGATGTACGCGGGCCGCCTCGTCGAGGGAGGCGACAGCGAGCAGGTCACCCAGCACCCCGCACACCCCTACACCCAGCTGCTGATCGCCTCCGCGCCCGACCCCGACCGGGTCGCGGATGAGGCGGACCAGGAGGAGACCGGGAGCGGCGAGCCGCCGTCCCTGATCACCCCGCCGGCCGGGTGCCGCTTCCACCCACGCTGCCCCAAGGCGATGGAGCGCTGCCGCACCGAACTCCCGCCGCGCTTCGGCCTCGCCGACGGCCAGTGGGCGGCCTGCTGGCTGTACGACGGCACGAGCGCGCAGGAGGCGGCGAAGTGAAGTACATACTCCAGCGTGTCGCCTTCTACGCCGTCACCGCGTGGGCCGCGATCACCATCAACTTCCTGATCCCCCGACTGATGCCGGGTGACCCCGTCGAAGCCCTGATGAGCCGGTACCAGGGTCAGCTCGACACCACCGCGATCGCCTCGCTGAAGGCCCTGTTCGGCCTCGACGAGAACCAGTCCCTCTGGTCGCAGTACACCGACTACTGGTCCCACCTGCTCGACGGTGACCTCGGGCTGTCCTTCACCTTCTTCCCGACCCCGGTCGGCGAGGTGATCTCCCAGTCCCTGCCCTGGACGCTCGCTCTGGTCGGCATCACCACCCTCATCAGCTTCCTGCTGGGCACCGGCATCGGTGTCTACAGCGGCTGGCGGCGCGGTTCCTGGCTGGACGGGCTGCTGCCGGTGACCACCTTCATCTCGGCCATCCCGTACTTCTGGCTCGGCCTCATCGCCATCGCGCTGTTCGCGGTGAAGTGGCAGATCTTCCCGGCCGCCGGGGGGTACGACAACTCCCTGGTCCCCGCGTTCGACTGGCCGTTCATCTCCAGCGCGCTCTATCACGGGGTGCTCCCCGGGGTGACGATCGTGCTGAGCGCCATCGCCGGCTGGATCCTCGGCATGCGCAACATGATGGTGACGGTCTCCTCCGAGGACTACGTCATGGTGGCGCAGGCCAAGGGGCTGTCCGAGCGGCGTGTGATGTTCTCCTACGCCGCGCGCAACGCCGTCCTGCCCAACATCTCGGGTTTCGCCCTCTCGCTGGGCTTCATCGTCGGCGGCACCCTGCTGGTCGAGATGGTCTTCTCCTACCCGGGCATCGGCTACCAGCTGTTCCAGGCCGTCGGGGCCAAGGACTACCCGCTGATGCAGGGCGTCTTCCTGATCATCACGCTCTCCGTGCTCGCCGCGAACCTGCTGGCCGACATGGCCTACGCCCTCCTCGACCCCCGCACTCGTAAGGAGGCATGACGACCGTGTCCGTCACCGCCACCGACGTCGCCGTACTGGACGATCCGCCCACCCCCGCCGCCGCCGGCCGGGCGAGGCTCCGCTTCCTGCGCGGCGGGAAGACCCGCACCGGTCTGCTGATCCTCGCGTTCTTCGTCGCCCTCGCCGTGGCGGGCCCCTGGCTCGCCCCGTACGACCCGGACGCGATGAGCGACCAGTTGCTGCAACCGCCCTCCGCCGAGCACTGGTTCGGTACCACGCAGACCGGGCAGGACGTGCTCTCCCAGATCCTGGTCGGCACCCGGGGAGTGCTGCTCGTCGGGTTCCTCGCCGGCATCCTGGCCACCGTGCTGTCCGTGCTCATAGGGGTCAGCGCGGGATTCCTCGGCGGGGCCGCCGACGAGATCCTCTCGATGCTCTCCAACGTCTTCCTCGTCATCCCCGGCCTGCCGCTGATCATCATCATCGCGAGCTTCGTCGAGGACACCGGGGACCTGCTGATCGCCGCCGTCATCGCCCTCACCTCCTGGGCCTGGGGGGCGCGCGTCCTGCGCGCCCAGACCCTGTCCCTGCGGCGCCGCGACTACGTGGAGGCCGCGCGCGCCACGGGCGAGTCCACCTGGCGGATCATCCTGTTCGAGGTCATGCCGAACCTCACGGCCGTCATCGCGTCCGGCTTCGTCGGCACCGTCATCTTCGCGGTCCTCTCGGAGATCACCCTCGCCTTCATCGGCGTCGCCGACATCTCCCACTGGAACTGGGGCACCGTGCTCTTCTGGGCCCAGTCCAACCAGGCCCTGGCACAGGGCGCGTGGTGGTGGTTCGTCCCCGCCGGTCTGTGCATCGCCCTGCTGGGCACCGCACTCTCGCTGATCAACTTCGGCATCGACGAGTTCGTCAACCCCCGTCTGCGCACCTCGGCGGGCGCCTCCCGGAAGGTCCGGATGCGGGTCGGTTTCACCCCCGTGGCCCGCGCCGCCGCCTCCGAGAAGCCCGCGTCCGGTTTCACCCCCGTGGCCCGCGCCGCCACGCCGGAGCCGCCCGCCGGAACCGAGACGCCCGGTGCGCCCGAGGCACCCGGCAAGCCCAGCAAGGAGCACAGCGCATGACCGCCGAGCCGATCCTCACCATCAGCGGCCTGAACGTCGACTACGGCACCGGTACGAGCGGCGTGCACGCGCTGCGGGACATCGACCTCACCCTGCACCGCGGTGAGGTCCTGGGCCTGGCGGGCGAGTCGGGATCGGGCAAGTCCACACTGGCGTACGCCGTCACCCGGCTGCTCTCCCCGCCAGGGGTCATCACCGGCGGCGACGTCCATTACCACCGGCCGGGCGCCGAACCCGTCGACATCCTCGCCCTCACCCCGGACGAGCTGCGCGCCTTCCGCTGGCAGGAGCTGTCCATCGTGTTCCAGGGGGCGATGAACTCCCTCAACCCGGTGCACACGGTCCACAGCCAGCTCACCGACGTACTCAAGGCGCACCGCCCCGACATGCGCCAGGCCGACCGGACGTCCCGTGCCGGGGAGCTGCTCACCCTCGTCGGCATCTCCGCCGACCGGCTCGCCGCCTATCCGCACCAGCTCTCCGGCGGGATGCGCCAGCGGGTGATGATCGCGATGGCGCTCGCGCTGGAGCCCGAGATCGTCATCATGGACGAACCCACCACAGCCCTCGATGTGGTGATGCAGCGTCAGATTCTGCGCAAGCTCGTGCAGCTCAGGGAGCAGCTCTCCTTCTCCGTCGTGTTCATCACTCACGACATCTCCCTGCTCATCGAGTTCTCCGACCGCATCGCCATCATGTACGGCGGCCGGATCGTGGAGCAGGCGGGCGCGGCGGAGATCTACCGCGACCCGCGCCACCCCTACAGCGACGGCCTGCTGCACTCCTTCCCCGCACTGCACGGTCCCCGGCGCGAGCTCACCGGCATCCCCGGATCGCCCCCGCACCTGTCCGCGATGCCCGCCGGATGCGCCTTCCACCCCCGCTGCGGCAAGGCCTTCGAGCCGTGCTCCGAGCGGGTCCCGGTGCTTGCCGCACCGGACACCGGCCAGGACCGAGAGGTCGCCTGCTGGCTGCACCACTGACCGACCGATCGTCGCCCATCACCCCTCACCGCAACGGAGTTACGGAGAACCATGGACCTCGTCACGCCCCGCAGGGGCCTGCAGCCCGCCGCCGTCCAGGGACTGCCTGCCGACTTCCGCTGGGGCGTCGCCACCTCCTCGTACCAGATCGAGGGCGCCGCGTCCGAGGACGGCCGCACCCCGTCCATCTGGGACACCTTCTGCCGTGTGCCCGGCGCCGTGCACAACGCGGAGCACGGAGACGTGGCCTGCGACCACTACCACCGGATGCCCGAGGACGTGGAGCTGATCGCGGGCCTCGGCGTCGACACCTACCGCTTCTCGCTGGCCTGGCCGCGTATCCAGCCGGGCGGCCGGGGCCCCGCCAACGCCAAGGGTCTCGACTTCTACAAGCGGCTGGTCGACGAACTCCAGGGCCGGGACATCACCCCCTGGATCACCCTCTACCACTGGGACCTGCCGCAGGAGTTGGAGGACGCCGGCGGCTGGCCGGCCCGCGACACCGCCCTGCGGTTCGCGGAGTACGCCATGCTCGCGTACGAGGCGCTCGGTGACCGGGTCGAGCACTGGACCACCCTCAACGAGCCGTGGTGCTCGGCGATGCTCGGCTACGCCTACGGGGCGCACGCCCCCGGCCGGACCGACATGGCCGACGCCCTCGGCGCCGTCCACCACCTGCTCCTGGGCCACGGCCTCGCAGCCCGGCAGATGCGCGAGGCGGCGGGGAGCAGTCCGCTGGAGCTCGGCATCACCCTCAACCTCGGCACCGCCACCCCGGAGACCGGCAGCGAGGCCGACCGGGAGGCGTGCCGCCGGGCCGACGGCATGGGCACCCGCCTCTACCTCGACCCGATCGTCCACGGCCGCTACCCCGAGGACGTCGTCGACGACCTCGCCGCCCAGGGCATCGAACTGCCCGTCCAGGACGGCGACCTGGCCGCGATCGCCACCCCCCTCGACGTCCTCGGCGTCAACTTCTACCGCGGCGCCCTGTTCTCCGGGGTCACCGAGGAAGGCTCGCCCACCGACGCCGACGGCCTCCCCGTCGTCCGGGGGATCGAGCGCGACCTGCCCCGCACCGCCATGGACTGGGAGATCACCCCGGAGGAGCTCACCTCCCTGCTGCTGCGGCTCCAGCGCGACTACGCGCTGCCGACCGTGATCACCGAGAACGGGGCAGCCTTCGACGACACCGTCGCCGCCGACGGCTCCGTGCCCGACGCCGACCGCACCGCCTATCTCGCCGACCACATCGCCGCCGTGTCCGAGGCCCGCCGGCAGGGCGCCGACGTCCGGGGCTACTTCGCCTGGTCGCTGATGGACAACTTCGAGTGGGCCTACGGCTACGACAAGAGGTTCGGCATCGTCCGCGTCGACTACGACACGCAAGCGCGGACGCTCAAGGACAGCGCCAAGTGGTACCGCGACACGATCCGGCTCACCCGGAACGCCCGAACCGACTGACTCCGCAAGAGAGAAGAGCCGCACATGCCCCGTACACCGCACATCCGCGCACGCCACCGGGCGAGACCGGCGACCGCCGCACTCGCCGCCGCGACCGTCCTCGCCTCACTGCTCGCCGGGGCCGTCCCCAGCGCGGCTGCCGGCGCCGAGGACCCCGCACCGGTCCTGGTCGACCGCTTCGAGGGCGAGGTGCCCTTCGGCAACCCGCCCGCCGACTCCCTGTTCACCTGGGGCGGCGACGCCGACGACCACCCCGCCCTGAAGTTCGAGGAGCGCGCCGACGCCCCCGAAGGCGCCAAGGTGCTCTCGGGGACCTACGACATCAGCGCCTGGGGCGGACTCAGCCATGAGTTCGCCGTCGACCAGCCTCCGAAGGACTGGACGGCCCACAAGGGAGTCCGCTTCTGGTGGTACGGCCAGAACACCGCGCCGCTGCCGCCCGGTTCGGGCAAGCGGATCAACTTCGAGATCAAGGACGGCGGAGCCAACGGCGGCGCCTCCGAGCTGTGGACCACCTCCTTCACCGACGACTGGGAAGGCTGGCACCAGGTCGAGATCCCCTTCGCGGACTTCGTCTACCGGGCCGACTACCAGCCCGTCGGCGGCATCGACCAGGTCCTCGGCCTGAACGAGATGTGGGGCTACGCCCTCACCCTCCCGACCGGCGCCCCCGGCTCCTTCGCCATGGACGCCGTCGAGCTGTACGGCAAGGCCGACCCGGCCCTGAAGTCGAGCGTCGTCGTCGACTCCGCCGTGCACCCCGTCGAGGAGGGCGGCACGGCGGACATCAGGATCTCCGTCGCCACCACCGGCTCCCTCCCCATCGAGGAGCCCGTCACCGTCGCGTACACCACCAAGGGCGGCAGCGCCGAGTCCGGCAAGGACTACACGGCGGTCACCGGCACCCACACCTTCCCCGCGGGTACCGCTTCCGGCACCACGCACACCGTCTCCGTGGCCACGGCGAAGGACAGGGGGGCCGAGTCGGCGGAGACGATCCCGCTGGAACTCACCGTCACCGGGGCCAAGGCGCCCAAGGAGAACCCCCAGGTCGTCATCGACGCCCACGGGCTGCCGTACCAGAACGCGAAGCTCCCGGTGAAGAAGCGCGTGGCCGACCTGCTGTCGCGGATGTCCCCGGCCGAGAAGGCCGGCCAGATGACCCAGGCGGAGCGCAACGCGCTGAAGTCGCAGGGCGACATCGCGACGTACGACCTCGGCTCGCTGCTCTCCGGCGGCGGTTCCGTACCCACCCCGAACACGCCCGAGGCCTGGGCGAAGATGACCGACGCCTACCAGCTGCGGGCGCAGGCGACGCGCTTCCAGATCCCGCTGATCTACGGCGTGGACGCGGTGCACGGCCACAACAACGTGATCGGCTCGACGATCATGCCGCACAACATCGGCATCGGTGCGGGCCGCGACCCGAAGCTCGCCGGGAAGACGGGCGCCGTCACCGCGAGCGAGGTCCGCGCCACCGGCATCCCGTGGGACTTCGCCCCCTGTGTGTGCGTCACCCGTGACGAGCGCTGGGGCCGTTCCTACGAGGCGTACGGAGAGGACCCGGCGCTGGTCGAGGCCATGGAGACGGTCATCACCGGCATGCAGGGCAGCCCCTCGGGCAAGGACCTCGACCGCAACGACAAGGTGCTGGCCAGTGCCAAGCACTTCGTCGGCGACGGCGGCACGGAGTTCGGCTCGTCCACCACGGGCTCGTACACCATCGACCAGGGCGTCACGAAGGTCACCCGCGAGGAGCTCGAAGCGGTGCACCTCTCGCCGTTCGCCGAGTCCGTGAAGCGGGGCGTCGGCACGGTCATGCCGTCGTACTCCTCGCTGGACGTCCTCGGCGACGACGCCGGCCCGGTGAAGATGCACGCCCACGCCGAGATGATCAACGGCGTGCTCAAGGACCGGATGGGCTTCGAGGGCTTCGTCATCAGCGACTGGCAGGCCATCGACCAGATCCCCGGTGACTACGCGAGCGACGTCCGCACCTCGGTCAACGCCGGGCTCGACATGATCATGGTCCCGACCGCGTACCAGGACTTCACGAAGACGCTCCAGGAGGAGGTCACCGCGGGCCGGATCAGCGAGGCCCGGATCGACGACGCCGTCGCACGCATCCTGACCCAGAAGTTCCGCCTCGGCCTCTTCGAGAAGCCGTACGCGGACACGTCGAACCTGGACCAGGTCGGATCGGCGGAACACCGTGCGGTCGCCCGCGAGGCAGCCGCCAAGTCCCAGGTCCTGCTGAAGAACGACGGCGCGGTACTCCCGCTCAAGGCGTCGCAGAAGGTCTACGTCGCCGGCTCCAACGCGGACGACCTCGGCAACCAGGCCGGTGGCTGGACCGTCAGCTGGCAGGGCGCCTCCGGTGCCACCACGACGGGCACGACGATCCTGAAGGGCATCGAGAAGAACACCTCGTCGGCCACCTTCTCCAAGGACGCCTCCGCCCCGACCGAGGGATACGACGCCGGAGTCGTGGTCGTCGGCGAGAAGCCGTACGCCGAGGGCATCGGTGACGTCGGCAACGGCCACGACCTCGAGCTCACCGACGCGGACAAGGCGGCCGTCGACACGGTCTGCGCCGCCATGAAGTGCGCCGTCCTCATCGTCTCCGGCCGCCCCCAGCTCATCGGGGACCGGCTCGGCGACATCGACGCCCTGGTCGCCTCCTGGCTCCCGGGCACCGAGGGCGACGGCGTCGCCGACGTCCTCTACGGCAAGCGGGCCTTCACCGGGCAGCTCCCGGTGACCTGGCCGAAGTCGGAGTCGCAGCTGCCGGTCAACGTCGGCGACGCGACGTACGACCCGCAGTTCCCCTACGGCTGGGGACTGACCACCCTGAGGAAGGCCCCGTCGGGCGGCGAAGCCGCTCTCGCCGGTCTCGCCGTCGCCGCGCAGCTCGCCGAGCGGGCGGGCCTCGGGAAGACCGCGGCGGGCAAGGAGATCGTGGACCGGGCGAGGCTCCTGGTCCAGCAGAGGACCGGTGGAAAGCTGACCGCGGCGGTGTCCAAGCCGTTCGCCGAGGCCGACCATCTGCTGCTCACCGGTGATCTGACCGGTGCGGTGGCGAAGCTGCGCACGGCGTACCGCGCCGCGTAAAAACAGAAACGGAACCCGGGCGGGCGACGCATTTGTCGCCCGTTCGGGTTACTTTCGGAGTATGCGGAAGAGGCTGTTCGCTCCCTTGTGGGCCTGCCTGCTGCTGATCCTCTCGGCGGCTGTGCTGGCGATGACCCCCGCTGCCCAGGCCGCCCCCTCCACCATCGGCGACGCGGCGAGCGCCCTGCGCCAGGGCCCGGTGTACGTCGATCCGGCGGCGGCCGGGCAGCTCCCGGCGCCCCAGGAGGCCGCCCTGGAGAAGAAGATCAAGGACGCCGACAAGCCGGTCTTCGTGGCCGTGCTGCCCGCGACGTCCGAGTACCCGCCCGAGAACCTGCTGCAGAACCTGCGGACCGACACCGGGGTCACCGGCGTCTACGCGGTCCGTCTCGGTGACGGCTTCGACGCGGGCGCCGACCCGCAGGTGATGCCGACCCGGGCGGTCGACAACCTCACCACCGCCGTGAAGGCACCCGGCACCGACACGGACGCCGCGGCGCAGCTCAACGCGTTCGTCGACCGGGCCGTCGACGAGGCCAGGGGAAGCGCCCCGGCCTCCTGGTCCGGCGGCGGCGGTGCCGACGACGGTGCCGTGAACGGCGCCCCGGTGGCCGGTCTGGTCGTCCTCGGAGGCCTGGTGCTCGCGGGTGGCGGCACCGCGTTCGCGGTCGCCCGCCGCAACCGGAAGCGCAAGGAGGAGGAGGAGCGGGCCGCCCTGGAGAAGCTGCGGGTCGTCGTCGACGAGGACATCACGGCGTACGGCGAGACCCTGGACCGGCTGGACTTCCATCCCGCCGAGAAGGGCGCGAACGACGCGATGCGCATCGACTACGAGCGCGCGCTCGACTCCTACGAGGACGCAAAGTCCCGGATGGGCAACGCCCAGCACCCCTCCGACGTACGCGGGGTCACCAAGGCCCTGGAGGACGGCCGCTTCTCCCTGGCCGTCCTCCAGGGCCTTGG
>NZ_MAPV01000159.1 GCF_001700505.1 Streptomyces mutomycini | reverse complement strand
CCCCCACCGCCGCCCCGCCGCCCTGGTTCAGCAAGGCCCACCCCGGCTCGCTCCCGCTGACCGCGTCGGGCACCCGGCTGACCCACGGCAGCAGGCAGGCGTTCTGCCCCAGCAGTCCGGACTACGCCCGGGCGGCCGACGCCGTCGTGGGGGAACTGGCGGGACGGTACGCGGACCATCCGGCCGTCGTCATGTGGCACGTGCACAACGAGTGGGGCAACCACAACGCCCTCTGCTACTGCGACACCAGCGGCCAGGCCTTCCGTACCTGGCTGCGCGACCGCTACACGACGCTGGACCGGGTCAACGACGTCTGGGGCACCGACTTCTGGGGGCAGCGCTACGGCGACTGGGAGGAGATCGACCCACCCCGCGACACCACCGCCTTCCGCAACCCCGGCCAGGAACTCGACTACCGCCGCTTCTCCTCCGACGCCCTGCTCACCCGGCACCGGGCGGAGAGCGCGCTGCTGCGCGAGGCCGCCCCCGGCATCCCGGTCACCACCAACCTGCTCGGCACCCTCGAGAAGAAGGTCGACGGGCACGCCTTCGCCCGGCACTCCGACATCGTCTCCGTGGACCACTACCTGGTGGCGGCCGACCCGGGCAACCACGTNNTTCCAGTGGCGGCAGTCCCGGGCGGGCGCGGAGAAGTGGCACTCCGCGATGCTTCCGCACGGCGGCACCGACACCCGCACCTGGAACGAGGTCACCGCCCTCGGTGCCGAACTCGCCGCCCTGTCCGAGGTGCGCGGCACCCGTGTGCGGGCCGAGGTGGCGCTGCTCTTCGACTGGCACGCATGGTGGGCGCTGGAACTGGAGGCCCGTCCCTCCGAACGCCTGCGGTACCTGGACACGGTCAGGGACTGGTACGAAGCCCTGTGGGGCCTCGGCATCACCTGCGATCTGGTCGCTCCCGACACCGACCTGACCCCGTACCTGGCCGTCCTCGCGCCCAGCCTTTACCTGGTGTCCGACGCGGACGCCGATGCCCTGCATTCCTATGTGCGGGGCGGGGGCCACGCTGTCTTCGGTCCGTTCAGCGGGGCCGTGGACACCCACGACCGGGTGCGGACCGGCGGGCACCCCGGTGCGTTCCGCGAACTCCTCGGCCTCGTCGTCGACGAGTACCTGCCCCTGCGGGAGGGCGAGTCGGCGCTGCTGTCGGACGGCTCCCACGCACACCTGTGGACCGAGCGGGTCGAGGCGCGCGGCTGCTCCGCCCGGCTGCGGTTCGCGGACGGGCCCGACGGCGGCCCGGCCCGCGGCGGCCCGGCCGTGACCCGGCACTCCTACGGCGACGGCGCGGGCTGGTACGCCGCGGCGGCTCTGCCCGTGCGATCCCTGCGCACACTCCTGGACGCCGTGTGCCGGGAGGCCGGGGCCGCCCCGGCGGCAGCCGTCCCTCCCGGGGTCGAGGCCGTACGCCGCAGCGCCGACGACCGCTCCTACCTCTTCCTCGTCAACCACACGGACAGCGAGGTGAGCGTCCCCGCCGACGGATACACGCGGCTGGACGGCTCGGCGCTGCCGGGATTCGCGAACGTCCCGGCGGGGGATGTCGTCGTCCTGCGGGAGCAGGCGGAACCGCAACGGGACCGACGACACCGGAAAGAGGCCCGCTGATGCCCCTCGTCGAGATCGACCGCCCCTCGGGGACCGTACTCCTGCATGCCGCCGGCACCGGTTACGCGCTGCGGATCGACACGGCCGCCGGGACCGTACGCCTGCTGCACTGGGGAGCGTCCCTCACGCTGGAGGACGCCCTCGCGCTCGGGGGACCGGATCCGGAGGGAAGCAGCTTCCACAGTCCGCTCGACGGTACGGAAGAGCTGGCCGTCGACGGTCAGGTCCGGTTCGCCCCGCCCGCCCTGGACGTGCGGTACGCGGACGGCACCAGCGCGACCGAGCCCGTCGTGGACGGCTACGACGTCAGGGAGGACGGCGACGGCGCGGAGCTGTCGGTGAGCCTCCGCGACGCCGGCCGCCCACTCGGCTGGCACCTGCACTACCGGGTCCGCCGGGACTGTCCGGTGATCGAACGCTGGACCGTACTGCGGCACACCGGAGCAGCCCAGGAGCCGCCGCTCTCCCTGCTGCGGCACTCGGCCGCACAGTGGAATCTGCCCGTCCTCCCGGCATACCGGATGAGCTCCGTCCATGGTCAGTGGGCGGACGAATTCCAGCTGCGCCGGACCCCGCTCGCCGTCGGCGAGACGACCCTCACCAGCAGGCGCGGCCACACCGGCCACCAGAGCAATCCCTGGATCGCCCTCGACGGCGGCGACGCGACCGAGGAGAACGGCGAGGTGTGGACCCTCGCCATCGCCACCTCGGGCAGCTGGCGCATGACGGCCGTACGCTCCGCCGAAGGCAGGTGCAGTGTGCTGGGCGGCAGCGGCCACGAGGGGGTGGAGATCGCCCTCGCGGCGGGCGAGACCTGGACCACGCCCGTCAGCACGGGGCAGTACACGCCCGGCGGGTTCGGTGGGGCCTCCCGGGCCTTCCACTCCTACATCCGGGAGCACGTCCTGCCCGTGCCCGGGGAACCGCGACCGGTGCTCTACAACTCCTGGGAGGCGACGGCCTTCGACGTCACCTTCGACGGGCAGCGGCGACTGGCCGAGCTGGCCGCGCGCGCCGGCGCCGAACTCTTCGTCGTCGACGACGGCTGGTTCGGAGCCCGCGACAGCGACCGGGCGGGCCTCGGGGACTGGGTACCCCGGCCGTCCGCGTTCCCCGATGGCCTCCGCCCCCTGTCCGACCACGTCCACGGACTCGGCATGCGGTTCGGCCTGTGGGTCGAACCGGAGATGGTCAACCCGGACAGCGATCTGTTCCGCGAACGGCCGCAGTGGGTCCTGCACCTGCCCGACCGCACGGCGCATCCCCTGCGGAACCAGCTGGTGCTCGACTTCTCGCGGCCGGACGTCACCGACTGGGCCCTGCGCTGGCTGCTGCGCACGGTCGACGAATTCGGCGTGGACTTCCTCAAATGGGACTTCAACCGGCCCTTCACGGAGGCGGGTTCGACCGGCCGCCGCCCAGACGGGCGCCGGGTCTTCGTCGAGCACGCCCTCGGCACCAACCGCGTTCTCGACCGGCTGCGCGCCGCCCGGCCCGCCCTGCGCATCGAAACCTGCTCGGGCGGCGGCGGCAGGGTCGACCTGGCGAGCCTGGCCCGTACCGACCAGGCATGGACGTCCGACAACACGGACGCGGTGGACCGGCTGAACATCCAGCACGGCTTCTCGCAGCTCTACCCCGCCCAGGTGATGGGCGCCTGGGTGACGGACAGCCCCAACCCGTTCACCCAGCGGGCCGTCCCCCTGCGGTTCCGCCTGCACAGTGCGATGGCCGGAGCGCTCGGCATCGGCGGCGACCTGACGCGCTGGCCGGAGGCGGAACTGCACGAGACAGCCGCGTACGTCGCCCGCTACAAGGAGGTGCGATCCACCATCCAGAGCGGCGACCTGTACCGCCTCGGCTCCCCGGAGAACGGTTCCCACGCCGTGCAGTACGTCGCGCGCGACGGCGGCGAGTGCGTTGTCCTCCAGTGGCGGGCCGGGCCGGCGGAACGCGCGGCGGTGCCCCGGCTGCGGCTGCGCGGCCTCGATCCGGAGGCGGTGTACAGCGTCGACGACGACAGCGGGGTGCTGGTGGCCGGGACCGAACGCACTGGCGCCGCGCTGGCTGCGTACGGCGTGCCGGCGGCGCTCCCGCCCGGAGGGTACGCGAGCCGGATGCTGTCGCTGCGCCGGGTTGAGTGAGCTGCTGCACCGCGCCGTCTGGAGCCTGCCGACGTGGATGCGCGAGTACCGCGTCGGCACACCGGCGAGCACCACGAACGGATGGACGGATGGGCCCTACCCGCCGGCCTCGGCCCCGAGTTCCGCCAGGCGGGCCAGAGCCGGCAGAGCCGCGCCGATCGCCTGTCGTTCCGCGGGCGTCAGCCGGGCGATCAGCGGGGTCAGGTGACGTCCCCTGTCCTCATATCTGGCCCGGCCGATCTTCCGGCCGTTGTCGGTGATGCGGACGAGGACGGCGCGTCCGTCCGTCGGGTCGGGGCGGCGTTCCACGAGACCGTCGCGCTCGAGCCGGGTGACCAGCTGGGTGAGTCCCGGCTGGCTGATCTGCTCGGTCCTGACGAGTTCGGTCAGCCGCTTCGGCCCGCTGAAGGCCAGTGTGTCCAGCACGGACAGCGTCGTGAACGACAGCTTCTGCACCACGGGAAGCCGGATGTAGTAGCGGTTGAAGTTCTCGATCGTCCTGGTGAGGTCGCCGACGTCCAAGTCTGTGTTGTTGTCGCCACGCTGAGTAGAAGTCACTCTGGAAATCTATCGCAGACTTATATAAGCTCCTGATCGTTCGCGGGCCGGCGCCTCGTTCAGGCGCACGGTTCGCATCGCACCTCGGCGCAACGGCGCGTCAATGAACTTGTCTGCAGAGCGCTAGGTGAGGAGCACACCATGACTGTGCGAATCGGCATCAACGGCTTCGGTCGCATCGGTCGCAACGTCTTCCGTGCGGCGGCCGCGCGGACTTCGGAGCTGGAGATCGTCGCCGTCAACGACCTGGGCGACGTGCCAACGATGGCCCACCTGCTCGCTCATGACTCGGTTCTGGGACGCTTCCCCGAGGAGATCACCGCCGAGCAGGGCGCGATCCGCGTGGGTGACCGGACGATCAAGGTCCTCGCCGAGCGCGACCCCGGCGCACTGCCCTGGGGCGACCTGGGAGTGGACATCGTGATCGAGTCCACCGGCATCTTCACCGACGCCGCGAGGGCACGTTCGCACGTCGAAGGCGGAGCCAAGAAGGTCATCATCGCCGCTCCGGCGAGCGGTGAGGACATCACGGTGGTGATGGGCGTCAACGACGGTGCGTACGATCCCGAGCGCCACACCATCATCTCAAATGCCTCCTGCACCACCAACTGCCTCGCCGTACTGGCCAAGGTGCTGCACGACGCCGTCGGCATCGACTCCGGCATGATGACCACGGTCCACGCCTACACACAGGACCAGAACCTCCAGGACGCCCCGCACAAGGACCTGCGCCGGGCCCGGGCCGCGGCCCTGAACATCGTGCCCACCTCCAGCGGCGCCGCCAAGGCCATCGGCCTCGTCCTGCCGGAACTCGACGGCCGGATGGACGCCTTCGCCCTGCGGGTTCCCGTCCCCACCGGCTCGGTCACCGACCTCACGGTCACCACCAACCGCGGCACCACCGTGGACGAGGTGAACGAGGCGTTCGCTGCGGCGGCCTCGGGACCGTACAAGGGGCTGCTGTCCTACATGGACGCGCCGTTGGTCAGCACGGACATCGTGGGCGACCCGGCCTCCTGCGTCTTCGACGCCGGGCTCACCCGGATGTCCGGCTCCCAGGTCAAGGTCGTCGGCTGGTACGACAACGAGTGGGGCTACTCGAACCGCCTCATCGACCTGTCACTGCTTGTCGGGTCGTCCCTGTAGTTCCTCGCCGGCCCGGCGTCTGCACCGCCCGCACGTCAGCAACGGTCGTACGCCGAAGCGGCGACCGCCGCTTCGGCGCGCCCGGCTGCCCGACGAATCCCATGCGCGACGTCACGAGGACAGGCCAGATGAAAGAACTTCCGAGGTTACCCTTCGACAACCCAGACATACTCGGCATCGCACCCCAGATGCGCGCACTGCAGCAGGAGGGGCCGATCACCAGGGTGCGAACCGCCGGTGAGGATGCCTGGCTTGTCACCCGCTACGACGAGGTGAAGGCACTACTCGCGGACCGCCGGCTCGGTCTCAGCAATCCCAGCCCGAAGCCGTCGGCCAAGAGCGCGGCCAGAGGCTTCATGATGGCTCTGATGGCCGGGGACGACTACGCCACCGAGGCCACCGACCATCCGCAGATGCGCGAACTGCTCGTGCCCCGGTTCTCCACGCGCCGGATGCGCCTGATGAAGACCCGGATCGAGCACCACGTCGACGACCTGCTCGACCAGTTGGCCGACAGCGCTGCGCCGGTCGACCTGCACCACGCGCTCTCGTTTCCGTTGCCGACCATGGTGGTCTGCGATCTGCTCGGGGTGCCGTTGGCCGACCGGGAGCGGTTCGGGCAGTGGGCGAGAGGCACATTCGACCAGAGCGACAACCAGCACTCGGCGAACACCTTCCAACAGGTCGTCGACTACATGACCGAACTGGTGGCGCGCAAGCGAATCGAGCCGGGCGACGACATCCTGTCCGAGCTGATCGCCGAGAAGGACGGCACACTGTCCGATGCGGAGATCGCCCAACTGGGTAACGCCGTACTGCTGTTCGGCTACGAGACCACCATTGTGCGCATCGACATGGGCGTCCTGCTGCTGCTGCGCAATCCGGCCCAGCGTGCCGAACTGGCCCGGAATCCCGCACTCGCGCCGGCCGCGGTCGAGGAGATCCTGCGCCTGGCCGTCGGCGGCAAGGGATCCAACGCGCTGATACCCCGCTACGCGCACAGTGACGTCACCGTCGGCGGGACAGTGATACGGACCGGAGACGCGGTGATGCTGGCCATCGGCGCCGCCAATATCGACGGCCGGGCGTTCCCCGACAGCGGCCTGTTCGACCTGGCCCGGGTCAAGCCCAGGTCGCACCTGGCATTCGGTCACGGCACCCGACACTGCATAGGCCGTGTGCTGGCCCGGATCGAGCTGACCGCGGTGTTCGAGCGGCTGTTCCGCAGACTGCCCGACCTGCAGCTCGCGGTACCCGAGGAGTCGCTGCGCTGGCAGGAGCACCGGATCACCGGCGGGTTCGACGAGATCCCCGTCACCTTCTGAGTGGCATCGCACCAGCGAAAGCGCAGCCGGCCACCGTTCATCGTCGTAGGAGGTGTTCCCGCAGGATCGAAACCGTCGGCCCGCCCGGATGTTTGACGCTCCTTCCCCCCATGCCCAGACGTCAGGAGGACAAGGAACCATGACGGACACTTTCAGCGAGTACGTCGACTGCACGCCGCTTCTCGACGACCGTGAGGCCCTCGACCGGTTCTACGACGAGCACGGCTACCTGTATCTCCGCGGCGCTCTGGACCGCGATCTGGTCCGTGCCGCCGCCGGGCAGATGCTCGAAGGCCTGATCGAACTCGGCCACGCCGCCCCCGGCACGACGCTCGACACCCTCACCATCGAGTCCTTCGAGGCGGTCGACGAGGTGGCGATGCACGAGTACGTCAAGTACGACGACCTGTGGAACCATCCCTCGACCCTCAAGGTCTGGGAGAAGGTCTTCGGGGAGCCCGTCTTCGTCTTCAAGTCGACGACGATCCGCTACTACCCCTCCGCCGCGGGCTCCGAGGAGCCGAGCTTCCTGACGCCGCTGCACCAGGACGGCTTCTACATAGGCCCGAACAAGGACTTCCGCACCGCCTGGATACCGCTGCTCGCCACGACCCGCGGCACAGGCGGCGTCGCCGTCGCCGACGGCAGCCACAAAAAGGGCCCGCGCGAGCACGTCGTCACGGAGAACTTCCGCCGCTTCGGCCACGCCGTACGCGGTATCCCGGCGGAGGAGTTCGGCGCGGATGAACAACTGCTGTTCTCGCCCATGGAACCGGGCGACGTGATCATCTTCCACGCCTTCATGTGTCACAAGTCCATCCCGAACGTCTCGGTGAATCCGGCCGGCATGCGGATGTCGATGGACACCCGCATCCAGCCCGCCTCCTCGCACCGCGGGTTCAACTCCCTGACCCCCTGGCCGGAGTCCGCGAAGGACGCCTCCAAGGGAATTCTGTCGAAGATCACCGGTACCCCGACCACCACCGAGTGACGTCGTCACCTCGTACCCGTCTCAACCGTCCCCCCACAAGCACCCGGGCAGGCAGCGCATGACGAAACGTGAGGGCCTCCCCCCTCTGAAGGAGCCGAACACGAGGCCGGAGCCCTCAGCCGGCACGGCACCGGCCACCGCGGGACTCAGCGGCATCGCGCTCATGGTGGTGCTCACCGGATACGTCTTGTCCATCGTGGACGCCTCCATCGTCAACGTGGCGCTGAATTCGATCAGTGACGACCTCCACGGCGGCACCGCCGCACTGGAGCTGGTGGTGTCCGGCTACGGCCTCACCTACGCCCTCGGCCTGGTGCTGGGCGGACGGCTGGGCGACGCGTTCGGCAGACGGCGCCTCTACACCTACGGGCTCGCGGCGTTCACCGTCACCTCGGCACTGTGCGGACTCGCCCCGACCATCGAGTTCCTCGTCGTGGCCCGGCTGCTGCAGGGCGCCGCCGCCGCCATGCTCGTACCGCAGGTGCTGGCGACGATCCAGGCGGTCACCGAGGGCCAGGCGCGCGCCCGCGCGATCGGCATGTACGGCGCGACCGCAGGTGTCGGCATGGTCATCGGGCAGATCCTGGGCGGGCTGCTGGTCTCGCTGGACGTCGCCGGGATCGGCTGGCGGATGGTGTTCGTCATCAATGTGCCGATCGGAGTGGCCGCGTTGCTGGCCGTCCGGCGCGTCCCCGCGACCAAGGCCGACGTGAAGCCGGGCTTCGACCCGCTGGGCACCGTGTTGTTCGGTGTCACCATGGTCTGTGTCCTGGCCGTGGTCGTGGCGGGTCCCGACCTGGGCTGGCCGCTGTGGCTGTGGTCGTTGCTCGCGGTCGCCGCGGTGGGGGCGCTGGCGCTGGCGCGGGTCGAACGCGGGCTGGAGGCGCGGGGCGGCTCACCGCTGCTGTCCCCGTCGGTGCTGTCCCATCCGGGGATGCGCAGAGGGCTGGCGGCGATGGTGCCGTTCTCGGCCGGCTTCGGCGCCTTCCTGTTCGTCTACGCGCTGATCGCGCAGGGTCACTTCGGCTTCGGCGGGCTCGCCTCCGGCGGGGGGATGGCGCCGTTCGCCGTGGCGTTCTTCGTGGTGGCGCAGTTCACCCCGAGGATCGCGGGGGCCCTGGGCAGCCGGATCGTCACCCTGGGCAGCGTCGTCCAGGGCGCGAGCCTGCTGATGCTGGCACTGGTGCTCTGGGCGGGCTGGCCACGCCCCTCCCTGACGCTCGTGCTCGTCGGGATCGGCTTCTTCGGCGCAGGCGCGGCGCTGATCGGCCCGACGCTGTTCCGGATGATCCTCGCCGACGTACCCCGCGCGCAGGCCGGCATGGGCAGCGGTGTGCTGGTGACCAGTCAGCAGATGGCGACCGCGCTGGGCGCGACCGTCGGCGGAACCGTCTATGTCTCCCTGGCCGGTTCGCTGTCGACGGTGTCGGCGGCCGTGCTCGTGCTTGCCCTGCTGGTGTGTTCCTCCGCGATCGTTCTCGTGATCAGCCTGAAGCTCCCCGACCCCAGCTGACACCCGCGCGCCCTCGGAAGGCGCGATCTGATCCAGACCTTCTCGTTGGCCACGGTGCGCCGTCCTTCGGCGTACCCACGCGCAGAAGCGGAGACAGTCAAATGCACCTACGGACAAGGACAGCCGTGGTGACCGGTGCGGCCAGCGGCATCGGCCTCGCCCTCAGCGCCCGCTTCGTACGGGCCGGCGTTGACGTGGTCATGGCGGACGTCGAAGGCGACGCACTGCACCGCCGGGCCGCCGAACTGACCGCGCAGGGCGCTCAGGTCACCGCCGTGACCGCCGACCTGACCGATCCGGACGCCGTCGAACGGCTCGCGGACACGGCGTTCGATCTGCTGGGCGACATCGACGTGGTGTGCAACAACGCCGGGGTCCTCGGCCCCGTGGGACAGCCCCTGTGGGAAGTGCCGCTGGAGAAGATGCGGCAGGTCTTCGAGGTGAACCACTGGGCGCACGTCCTGGTGGCCCGGGCCTTCGTCCCCCGGCTCCTGGAGCGCGGCCGGCCCGCCCATCTGATCCACACCGCCTCGATGTCCGCCTTCGTCGTCGGCGCCGGCAGCGCCGCCTACGCCGCCTCCAAGCACGCCGACCTCGCGGTCGCCCGCAGTCTGCGGGCCGATCTGCGGGGCACCGGGGTCCGGGTGTCGGTGCTGTGCCCCGGCCGGGTCGACACCCCCATGGTCCAAGGCCTGACGGCACCACGCGGCGCGGGTGGCGACACCTCGGTGAGCGCCGAGGACGTCGCAGAACTCGTGTGGGATGCCCTCGGCTCCGACCGCTTCTATCTCTTCAGCAACTCCGACGCGCCGCTGCGGCTGCGCGACCAGTTCGACGACGTATGGCGTCATGTTCCCCTTCCGCCCGCTTCCCCCGAGGAGGATCTGTGGCACGCGCCGAAAGCGACGACCGCAGCGAGGAATCACTGACCATCGACCTGGAAGCGGTGAGGGAGAAATACCGGCAGGAACGCGATAAACGCAGCTCCGGTCGCACCTACCGGTTCGCCCGCGGCGACTTCAGCCACTACGCGCGAGACCCCTACACCGAATGGCAGGAGCGCGAGCCGCTCACCGACGAGGTGGACGTCGCCGTCGTCGGCGCCGGCATCGGCGGCCTGCTGACCGGCGCCCATCTGCGCAAGGAGACCGGCCTGGAGCGCATCCGGCTGATCGACGGTGCCGGCGACGTCGGGGGCACCTGGTACTGGAACCGCTTCCCCGGCGTCCGGTGCGATGTCGAGAGCTACATCTACATGCCGTTACTGGAAGAGACCGGCACGATACCAACCGAGAAGTACTCGACCGGGGCCGAGATCTTCGCCCACCTCCAGCAGATCGCCCACAGGTACGACCTCTACCGCGACGCCCTCTTCCAGACCACCGTCACCGAGCTGCGCTGGGACGAGGCCGCCGGGCAGTGGCTGGTCAGCACCGACCGCGGCGATCTGATCCGGGCCCGGTACGTGGCCATGTCGATCGGTCTGATGCACCGCCCCAAACTCCCGGGGCTACCGGGCCTGGAGACGTTCGCCGGGCACTCCTTCCACACCAGCCGCTGGGACTTCGACTACACCGGAGGCGACAGCACCGGCGGCCTGACCAAGCTGAAGGACAAGACGGTCGGCGTCATCGGCACCGGCTCGACGACCATCCAGCTCGCCCCGCACCTCGCCGAGTGGGCCGAGCAGATCGTCCTCTTCCAGCGCACCCCCGCCGCGGTCGACGTCCGCGGCAACCGGCCCACCCCGTCCGACTGGGCGGACAGCCTCGAGCCGGGCTGGCAGCAGCGCAGGATGGAGAACTTCCACGCGCTGACCTCCGGGGTGCCACAGGACGAGGACCTGGTCCAGGACCGCTGGACCCAGACCACGGCCAAGCTGGCCGCCGCGATCCTGCCCACCGGCGACACCGGGGGCGACCCCGAGGAGCGGGCGCTCGCGGCCGAGCGGGCGGACTTCCTCAAGATGGAGGAGCTGCGCGCCCGCATCGACAGCGTCGTCCTCGACCCCGCGACCGCCGCCGCCCTCAAGCCGTACTACCGCGTCTACTGCAAGCGGCCCTGCTTCCACGACGGCTACCTCCAGACCTTCAACCGGCCCAATGTGACCCTGGTCGACACCCAGGGGCAGGGAGTGGAGCGGCTCACCCCGGCCGGGGTGGTCGCGAACGGCCGGGAGTACCCGGTCGACTGCCTGGTCTTCGCCACCGGCTACGAGCACGAGTTCGCCGTCCCGTACACCGACCGTGCCGGCTACGACATCGTCGGCCGCGACGGCGTGAAGCTGTCGGACAAGTGGGCGCACGGGGCCCACACCCTGCACGGGCTCCAGGTCAACGGTTTCCCCAACTGCTTCATCCTGTCCAAGGTCCAGGCCGGCCGGCACGTCAACATCGCCTACATGCTGGGCGAGCAGACCCGGCACCTCGCGCACATCGTCAAGTGCGTCGAGGAGCGCGGCCACCAGGTCGTGGAGGCCTCCGAGGCAGGCGAGAAGGAATGGGTCGAGGAGATCCTCCGGCTCGCCGCCAACGGCCTCGATTTCCTGGAGAACTGCACACCCGGCCTCTACAACAACGAAGGCGACCCGAGCGCGCTGCCCCTGCTCAACTCCAGCTACGGCGGCGGCTCGGTGGAGTTCGTGAACATCCTCAGGCGCTGGCGCGAGGCGGGCGACCTCGCCGGCCTCGAACTGCGCTGACCACCCGTCTCCTCTGCGAAAGGCGGCAACGCCCATGGACGTAACGCCGATACCCGGCGCCGCTCTCGGTGCCGTCGTGCACGGCGCCCATGTCACCGGCGACATGAACGAGACCCAGTTCGAGGAGATATGGGCGGCGCTCGACGCGTATCTCGTCCTCGTCCTGCGCGGCCACGAGACCCCCTCCTACGAGGAGTTCCTGGCCTTCGGCCGCCGCTTCGGGCACATCCCGAAGACCGGTCTGACCAGCGGCGCCCACCCCGACCACAACGAGATCCTGATCGTCTCCAACCTGGTGAAGGACGGCCGTAAGATCGGCGTCGGCGACGCCGAGTGGATGGGCTGGCACACCGACTACTCCTTCCGCCCCCGCGTCGCCCAGGTCGGCTTCCTGGAGGCCGTGGAAGTGCCGGCCTCCGGAGGCGGGGAGACCCTCTTCACCGACATGTACGCCCTGTACGAGTCGCTGTCGCCCGAGGAGCGCGGACGCCTGCACTCCTACCGGGTCCGCCACGCCCTGCGCACCGGGTACGAGGAGACCATCGAGGAGGAGCTCCAGGGTGAGGTGTCCCTCGGCGGGAGCACCGGACAGATCCAGCCCGAGGACGGCACCTCCACCATCCACCCGCTGATCGCCCGCAATCCGCGCACCGGCCGCCAGTCGGTCTACGTCAGCACCCTGAACACCAAGCGGATCGTGGACCTCGCCCCCGACGACAGCCGCACGCTGCTCGACGGACTGCTGGCGCACACCGGCAAGCCCTCGTACACCTACGCCCACAGCTGGCAGCCCGGGGACATCGTCATGTGGGACCAGCTCGGCACCGTCCACGCCAAGCAGGCCTTCGATCCGGCCGAGCGGCGCATCATGCGCCAGGTCGTCAGCATCTTCGACGACCCGACCGCTCCCTGGCGCGCGGAGGCCGCCGCATGAGCACCGCTCCCGCCTGCCTCAGCCACAGCCGGGTCACGATCACGCCGGCGCTGCGCGCCGCCGTCGACCGGCTCGACCACCGCTCACGTCACCAGGCCGCCTACCACTTCGGCTGGATCACCGCCGGGGGCGCACCCACCGGCGCCGCCGCAGGCAAGGCCGTACGTCCGGCGCTTGCGCTGCTGTCGGCCGAGGCGGTCGGCGCACCGCCGGAGGTCGCTCTGCCCGGCGCCGTCGCCGTGGAGCTCGTGCACAACTTCTCCCTGGTCCACGACGATCTGATGGACGGCGACGAGGAGCGCCGCCACCGGCGCACGGTGTGGAAGCTGTGGGGTCCCTCCAGCGCCATCCTCACCGGTGACGCGATGCTGGCCCTCGCCCAGGAGGTGCTGCTGGACACCGGACTTCCGACGGCGGCGCCCGCCGCCCGGCTGCTGGCGCGCACCACCCGGCACCTGATCCGCGGCCAGGTACAGGACCTGGCCTTCGAACACCGCTCGCACGTCACGGTCGAGGAGTGCGTCGACATGGCCGCCGGCAAGACCGGCGCGCTGCTGTCGGCGAGCGCCGCGATCGGCGCCGTCCTCGCCGGGGCACCGGAGGCGACGGTGGACGCCCTGGCTCTCTACGGCGACCAGGTCGGCGTCGCCTTCCAGGTCGTCGACGATGTTCTCGGCATCTGGGGCGATCCGGCCGTCACCGGCAAGCCGGTCCACTCCGATCTGCGCTCCCGCAAGAAGTCCCTGCCGGTGAGCCACGCACTGAACCAGGGCGGCCCGCTCAGCGACGAGCTGGCCGCCTGGCTCACCACCCCCGGCGAACCCGACGAGGAGGAACTGCGGCGCGTGGCAGGCCTGGTCGAGGACGCCGGCGGCCGGGACTGGGCGCTGGCCGAGGCCGCCCGGCGGATGACGCTGGCCGAGGACGCGCTGCGCGGGGTCGAGCTGGACGCCCGCGCGCGGGACGAACTCCTCGCGCTCGGGCGGTTCGTCGTCGACCGCGAGGCCTGAGACCGGGCCGGCCCCCCTGCTCGTATGCCCCTTTCCGGCTTTTCACCCTCCGATCAGCGCAGCACGCCCGCCGGGCCGCGACCACGGCCGGTGCCCTCCGCAACCACTCCCAAGGATTCCCTCATGCCCCAGGACGTCGACTTCCACATACCCCTCCCGGGCCGGCAGAGCCCGGATCACGCGCGAGCCGACGCCGAGCAGCTCGCCTGGCCGCGGTCGCTCGGGCTGATCAAGTCCGAGGCGGCGGCGACGCGCCATCTGCGCGGCGGCTACGCCGACCTGGCCTCCCGCTTCTACCCGCACGCCGCCGGCGCCGACCTGGACCTGGGCGTCGACCTGATGTCGTGGTTCTTCCTCTTCGACGACCTCTTCGACGGGCCGCGCGGCGAGGACCCGGAGGAGACCAAACAGCTCACCGGCGCGGTCGCGGCGGCGCTGGACGGCCCCCTCCCCGACACCGCGCCCCCCATCGCCCACGGCTTCGCCGACATCTGGCGGCGCACCTGCGAGGGCATGACACCCGCCTGGTGCGCGCGCAGCGCCCGGCACTGGCGCAGTTACTTCGACGGCTACGTCGACGAGGCGGAGAGCCGCTTCTGGGACACGCCGTACAACTCCGCGGCCCAGTACCTGTCCGTACGCCGGCAGACCATCGGGGTGCAGCCTACGGTCGACCTCGCCGAGCGCGCGGGCCGCTTCGAGGTGCCGCACCAGGTCTTCGACAGCGCCGTGCTCTCCGCGATGCTGCAGATCGCCGTCGACGTCAATCTGCTGCTCAACGACATCGCCTCGCTGGAGAAGGAGGAGGCCCGCGGCGAGCAGAACAACATGGTCATGATCCTGCGCCGGGAGCACGGCTGGTCCAAGGACCGCAGCGTCGCCCACATCCAGGACGAGGTGCGCGCCCGCCTGGAGCAGTACCTCCTGCTGGAGTCCTGCCTGCCTCAGGTCGGCGACATCTACCGGCTCGACGAGGCCGAGCGCGAGGCCCTGGACCGCTACCGCAAGGACGCCGTGCGCACCGTGATCCGCGGTTCCTACGACTGGCACCGCTCCTCGGGCCGTTACGACGCCGAGTTCGCGCGGGCCGCCGGTGCCCAGGGCTACTTGGAGGAACTCGGCAGCACCACCCACTAGCAGCACCGCACACCAGCGGCACGCACCCGCGACCGGCCGTCGCGGCAGCACAGCTGCCAACCGTCCGGACACCGGTCAACAGACAAATGGGGAAAGGAAGTTGAGAGCCGAATGACCGAGCAGACCACCTTCTCGGCGGGAGCGGCGCCCGGGGCGCTCCCCGTCATGGGACACGCCCTCCAGATGATGCGTCACCCCGTGAACTTCATGACCTCGCTGTCGGCCCACGGCGACCTGGTCGAGATCAAGATCGGGCCCACCACGGCCTGGGTCCCGACCCACCCCGAGGTGCTGCGGCGCGTCCTGACCAACGACCGCATCTTCGACAAGGGCGGCGTCTTCTACGACCGTGCCCGTGACATCGCCGGCAACGGCTTGGTCACCTGCCCGTTCTCCGACCACCGACGCCAGCGCCGGCTGATGCAGTCGGCGTTCACCCGCGGCCAGCTCAAACGGTATGCCGAGGCCATGCACGCCGAGATCGAGGAAACGGCGTCGCGCTGGCAGGACGGCATTGTCGTCGACGCCTTCCAGGAGATGTACGGCATGGCCCTGCGCACGGTCGGCCGCACCCTGTATTCCACACCCGTCAGCCCCGAGCTCGCAGCGAAGGTGGAACGTTCCTTCGACGTCGTACTCAACGGCCTGTTCCGGCAGATGTTCCTGCCGGCCTCGATCCGCCGGCTGCCCCTGCCGTCCCAGCGACGCTACAAGAGCAACCTGGACTTCCTGCACGAGACCACCCAGCAGCTCATCGACGACTACCGCAGCTCCGACACCGAGCGCGACGACCTGCTCGCCGCCCTGATCGCCTCCCGCGACGACGACGGCGGCCGGCTCGCCGACAAGGAGATCCACGACCAGGTCATCACTGTCATGGCGGCCGGCACCGAGACCGTCGCCGGCACCCTCACCTGGATCTTCTACCTCCTTTCCCAGCACCCGGAGATCGAGGCGGCGCTCTACGACGAGATCGACACCGTCCTCGACGGTCGCGCCCCGCAGTGGGACGACCTGCCGAACCTCTCCCTGGCCGACCGGATCATCTCCGAAACGCTGCGACTGCACCCGCCGGCCTGGCTGTTCACCCGCCTCACCACTGCCCCGACCGAGCTCGCGGGCCGTCAGCTGCCCGCCGGCTCCACCGTCGTCTTCAGCCCCGCCGCGGTCGCCAAGCACGAGGGCGCCTTCGACGACCCCGAGAAGTTCGACCCCGACCGCTGGCTCCCGGACCGTGTCGCGCCGGACTCCCGCCACGCCTACGTGCCGTTCGGCACCGGCGCCCGCAAGTGCATCGGCGACCTCTACGCACGCACCGAGGCCACGCTGGGGCTCGCCACCATCCTCGGCCGCTGGCGAGTCACCTGCGAGCCCGGCATGGACATCCGCCCGGTCCCGCTGGCCACCATCTACCACCCGCGCCGGCTGCGCCTGAGGCTGGACGCACGTACACCGCGCCGGATGCCCTCCGCCGCCTCCGTACCGGCCGGGGGGGACGCGGCGTGAGCGAAGGGAACGTGGTCCTGACCCGATGGGGCGTACGACGCGCCACGGGCCAACGCGTTCCCGGCCGCTGCGAGACGACGGCCCTGTCGGTGAACTCCGGCGCGATACGGCCGCTCCCCTCCTCCGCCGATGCCTTCCACACGCGGGTCCTGGAGTGCGAGATCACTGACCTGGAACCGGAGCACACCCCTGGTCGGCGCTCGCCGCCCGACATGAGCTGGGCGGCGCCCCGAACCCTCGGGGATATCGGGGCGCCGCCCGCCCGGCAGGCAGGCAGGAAGGCAGGCTCCGGCGCATCCGGTCGGACCCTATCGATCCGGGACAAGGCCCAGTCCTATAGCCCTCGGCGTGCACTTTGCTGAGGGTTCCACGCATCCAGCGTCATGACCGCGCTGGTGACCCGAGGTGACTGTTACCCCGGGCTCGTTCCCGCCCTCACGTCATCGCGACGACGACTTTGCCGGCTTTCGCCCGGCCTTTTTCGACGTATTCCATGGCCTGGAGGGTTTCGTCGAACGGGAAGACGCGGTCGATGACGGGGCGGATCTTCCCGGCGTCGATGAGGGGGGTGAGTCCGCGCAGTTGGTCGCCGCTGGCCTTCATGAACAGGAACGAGTACGTCACGCCGTGGCGTCTGGCGCTGCGCCGGGTCTTGAAGCTGAGCGCGGTCATGGCCAGGCGGAGAACCGGGTTCGCGCCGAGTTCGCGGGCGAAGGCCGGGTCGGGCGGGCCCGCGACGCTGATGGCTGTGCCGCCGGGCTTGAGTACGCGCAGGGATTTGGCGAGGTTGTCGCCGCCGAGGCTGTCGAGGACGACGTCGTAGCCGTCGAGGATCTCCTCGAAGTCCTCTGTGCGGTAGTCGACGACGATGTCCGCGCCGAGGTCCTTGACCAGGTCGACCTTGGCGGTGCTCACGGTGGTGGCCACGTGCGCGCCCAGCGCCTTGGCCAGTTGGACGGCGATGGAGCCGAGGCCGCCGGCGCCTGCGTGGATGAGGACTTTCTGGCCCGGCTGCACGTGTGCCCTCTCGACGAGCGCCTGCCAGGCGGTGAGTGCGACCAGGGGGAGGGAGGCGGCCTCGGCCATGGTGAGGGTGGCCGGTTTGGGTGCCAGGTCGTTCTGGTGGACGGCGATGAGTTCGGCGAAGGTGCCGATGCGGTCCTTGTCGGGCCGGGCGTAGACCTCGTCGCCCACCGCGAAGCGGGTGACGGACGGGCCGACCCGGACGACCTTCCCGGCGAGGTCGTTTCCCAGCACGAGTGGGAGACGGTATGGCAGGAACGCTTTGAAGTCTCCGTTGCGGATCCTGAGGTCCAGTGGGTTGACGCCCGCCGCGTTGATCTTGACCAGGACGTCGTCGGCGCCCACCTGCGGGTCGGGTAGCCCGGCGGCGCGCATCCCTGCTTGGTCGCCGTACTCCTCCACCATGAAGGCCCTCATCGTCGTCTCCGTTCCGTGTCCCGTCCGTGAGGGCGGGGTCTCCGCTCGTACCGGGTTTCCATCGGTACGAGTCAGTTTGTGTGTTGTTTCCCTGGCTGCGGTGCGGGCGCACTGTGCCCTCAGCCGCGTTCACCTGTCAGGCCACGAGCACGACCCGTGCAGTGACGCGGTCGACGGCGCCTCCCTGGAGGCGGTCCAAGGAGGCTGCGATCCCCTCGCGGGGTGCGCCGAGCGGCACCGCGCTGACATCGGTGAGGCGGATGTACTGCTCGTCGGCCAGCTGGACGCCGAGAGCGCGCCGAGGCAGCCGTCGGGCTGGGAGAGGTCGCGCGGGCCGATGATCGGGACGAGCGTGGCCGCGGAGCGTGCGGTGCGCTCTCGCACCCAGGTCACCGCCACCTGGGCGGGCGCCACACCGGCCTTCTCGGCGATGGTCAGGACGGTGTCGACGACGGCGGTCTTCTGACCGGTGCTCTCGGCGTGGATCACCATGCCGAGATCGCTCGGGCGCCCTTCGGCGGAGCTGCGGTATTCGCCGGTGGGCAGACCGCCGCCGAGCGGGGACCACAGGGCGGGGCCGAGCATGGGTGGAGGGTGAGCGTCAGCCCGCGCTCGGCCGGTGTGCCGTGGACAGGCTCTGCTTGACGTGCCGGCTGGTCTCGTCGGCGAGGATCTCGGGCAGGCCGTTCTCGATGCCGGTCAGGGCCTGGGCCGCGACGTCGGCGGCGGCGACCTTCTGACCGGCGGGCACACCGGCGGCCATGTCGGTGTCCATGTAACCGACGTGCAGCGCCGAGACGGTGATCCCGCGCGGTGCCAGCTCCTCACGGGTCGCGTCGCTCAGCGCCCAAGCGGCGGCCTTGGAGGCCGCGTAGGAGCCGAGGCCGGCCGGGTGGAACCAGGACAGGGCGGACAGGACGTTGAGTACGGCGCCACCGCCGTTGCCCTCGATGACGGGGGCGAAGGCGCGGGTGGCGGCGAGTGGGCCGAAGAAGTTGGTCTCCATCTCCCGGCGGACCTCAGCCACATCGCCTCCGGTCAGCGTCGCGCCGGTGGAGACACCCGCGTTGTTGATCAGCAGTGTCGCGTCGGACGCAACGCGGGCGGCCTCCCGTATCGACGCCTCGTCCGTGACATCCAGCCGCAGCGGGATGACACCCGGCACGTCGACCGCCTCAGGGCGTCGAGCCGCGCCGTACACCTTTGCCCCGCGCTTCACGAGCTGGGCGGACAGGTGCCGCCCGAGCCCCCGGTTGGCGCCGGTGACAACCGCGACCGCGTTCTGCAGTTCCATAACCACTCCTGATCCTGGCGGGCACCGTCGGCCACCCGCGACAATTAGATTACGCATCCAATCTAAACACGGGTCTATGATAGATGCCAGTCGACATCCAAATGGGAGGTGGTCATGGGCCGCGTATCGCAGGCACAGGCGGAGGAGAATCGCAGGCGGGTGGTGGGCACCGCGTCCCGGCTGTTTCGGGAGCAGGGCACGCAGGTCAGCGTCGCCGACCTGATGAAGGCGGCCGGCCTGACCCACGGCGCCTTCTACAAGCAGTTCGCCTCCAAGGACGCGCTGGTCGACGAGGCCACCGCCCACGCCTTCACCGAACTCGCCCAACGCCACAGCGCCGGGCTCGAGCGGTACGACGGGCAGCGCGAAGCCGCCCAGCAGGCGCTGATCGACACCTACCTCTCCGCGGAGCACCGCGACGACCCGGCGGACGGCTGCCCGGTCGCCGCGCTCGCCACCGACATCGCGCGCGAGGGCGGGGGGCGCGAGGCCACTCGCGTCTACGCCGAGGGAGTGGCCGACTTCGCCGATTTCCTCGCCACCGACGACCAGGACGGCATCGTCCGCCTCTGCACCCTGTTCGGTGCACTGGTCCTGTCCCGGGCCACCAAGGGCTCCCCGCTCTCCGAGGAGATCCTCACCGCCGCGCACGCAGCCTTGACCGAAGCAGGCTGATCAAGGGCACAGTGCGGGTGTACGTCGACCGCACGCGTGGGCGCCGAGGGGCCCGTGGCCGGGCAGAGGCGTTGGGAGAAGGCCGCCGGCGCCTGGCGCACCGACTCCACCGTGCGCGATCGGTTCCGGGCCGCATGCCCGTGAAGCCTCTTCGTCGTCGGCCAGGTAGTGGCTGCGGGTGCCGATCACGACGCCCAGTTCGACTTCCCAGTCGGTGTGCGTGGAGTCGCGGGGGATGTGGACGGGGTCGTACGGTCCGGACAGCGAATTGGGTGCCTTGGAGAAGACGAGCGGGTCCTGGGCAGCAGGGGCGTTGCTGCCTGGACTGCGGTAGTTAGCGCCGACTCCGAGGATCTGGTGGGGGCGGGCGATGGGGGCACCGATCCGGTCGGTGCCGAAGGGGTGGACTGTGCCGGTGGCACGGCGCACGGCGACGGCTTGCTGCAGCAGGTGGGGGCCGCCTGCCGCGAAGAACGCCTCGTTGTAGTCCTCGACCAGGTCGGAGACGTCGATGTAGGTGTGCTCATCGACCCGGACGACGGGTCGCTCTCGGCCGGACGGGCCAATACGCATCAGCTGCATGAAAGGTCTTTCGGTGTACGGCGTCGGCCGGGCACCGTGGTGCCCGGCCGACGGTGCGGGGCGGGGATCAGCGGGCGGAGGCTGTGTGCGCTGTGGTCGGGGTGAGTGCCGTTGCTCCGGCGGCCTTGACCGCGTCGCGCACCGCGCCCGCGACGGCACCCGCGACCTTGTCGTTGAAGACCGACGGGATGATGTAGTTCGCGTTCACCTCGTCCTCCGCGACGACGTCGGCGAGGGCGCGCGCGGCGGCGAGCATCATCTCCGTGTTGACGGTGCACGACTGGGCGTCGAGCAGGCCGCGGAAGACACCCGGGAAGACCAGCACGTTGTTGATCTGGTTCGGGAAGTCGGAGCGCCCGGGGGCCACAACAGCCGCCGTCTCACGGGCGATTGCCGGGTCGACCTCGGGATCCGGGTTCGCGAGCGCGAACACGATCGCGCCCTCCGCCATGGCCGCCACGTCGGCGCCGTCCAGGACGTTGGGGGCGGAGACGCCGATGAACACGTCAGATCCGACGACGGCCTCCTTCAGGGTGCCGGTGTAGCCCTCGGGGTTGGTGTTGTCGGCGATCCAGCGCAGCGGGGGGCCGGGGTGGCGTCCACCAGGTCCTCGCGGCTCGCGTGCACCACCCCGTGGATGTCGGCGACGACCGTGTGCTTGACGCCCGCCGCGATCAGCAGCTTCAGGATGGCCGTACCGGCCGCACCCGCGCCGGACATGACGACCCGTACGTCCCCGATGCCCTTGCCCACCACGCGCAGCGCGTTGGTCAGCGCGGCCAGGACCACGATCGCCGTGCCGTGCTGGTCGTCGTGGAAGACGGGGATGTCCAGCGCCTCGCGCAGCCGGGCCTCGATCTCGAAGCAGCGCGGCGCGGAGATGTCCTCCAGGTTGATGCCCGCGAAGCCGGGGGCGATCGCCTTGACGATCGCGACGATCTCGTCGGTGTCCTGCGTGTCCAGGCAGATCGGCCAGGCGTCGATACCGGCGAAGCGCTTGAACAGGGCCGCCTTGCCCTCCATCACCGGGAGCGACGCCATCGGGCCGATGTTGCCCAGGCCGAGCACCGCCGAGCCGTCCGTGACCACCGCGACGGAGTTGCGCTTGACGGTGAGGCGGCGGGCGTCCTCGGGGTTCTCGGCGATCGCCATGCAGACCCGGGCCACACCCGGGGTGTAGATCATCGAGAGGTCGTCACGGTTGCGGATGGGGTGCTTGGACGCCATCTCGATCTTGCCGCCGAGGTGCATCAGGAACGTACGGTCGGAGACCTTGCCCAGGGTGACGCCCTCGATGTCACGCAACTGCTGCGCGATCTCGTCGGCGTGGGAGGTCGAGGTCGCGGAGAGGGTGGCGTCGATACCCAGGCGGTCGGCGTCGGAGTGGACGACATCAAGCGCGGTCACCGAGCCGCCCAGCGCCTCCACGGTGGCTGTCAGCTGCGAGACGGCACTGCCGCCCGCAGGCACTTCGAGCCGGACGGTGATGGAGTAGGAGACGCTGGGCGCGCTCATCCGGACTGTCCTCTTCTTGTGTGGAGCGGGGAGTGATGGGTGCACCGTCGGCGGGCCCCGACGGTGGGGTGGGTCAGCTGTCGACGCGGACCTTGGTGGTGTCGGCGCCGGTTTCGGCGTCGGTGTCCACCGGCGTGGAAGCGTCGGGGCGGCGCTTACTGAGGATCGTGCGTGCCTGATCCATGTCGATGTCCTTCTCCCATTTGCCGATCACGATGGTGGCGACGGCGTTGCCGAGGACGTTGATGAAGACGCGGCCCTCGTTGAGGATGCGGTCGATGCCCACGATCAGGGAGAGCGCGGCCAGTGGCACGTGGCCGACCGCGGTGACGGTGCTGGCGAGCACGATGAACGCACCGCCTGCGATTCCGGCGGTGCCCTTGCTGGTGAGCATCATGACGCCGACCATGATCAGCTGCTGTTGCCAGGAGAGGTCGATGCCCATGGCCTGGGCCAGAAACAGGGAAGCCATCGTGAGGTAGACGGCGGAGCCGTCCAGGTTGAAGGAGAACCCGGAGGGGATGACGATGCCGACCACGGGCCGGCCAATGCCGAGGATCTCGAGCTTGCGTACCAGTTGCGGCAGGACGGCCTCGCTGGAACAGGTGCTCAGGGCGACGAGCAGTTCGGCCTTGAGGAAGCGCATGAGTCCGAACAGGCTCAGCCGGCAGGCCCGCATGATGGCGCCGAGGACGACCAGGACGTAGAGGATGCAGGTGGCGGTGAACAGGATGATGAGGTAGCCGAGCTGCTTGAGGCTGTCCGCGCCGTAGGTGGCGACCACGGTCGCCAGGGCGCCGAACGTGCCCAGGGGCGCCAGCCGCATGACCCAGCCGACGATGCGGAAGACGACGTCCGAGAGCGCCTTGATGCCGCGGGTCAGGGGTGCGCCGTCCTCGCCGGCCATGTTCAGGGCGACGCCGAAGATGATCGAGACCATCAGCGCGGACAGGATCGCGTCACCGGTGATCGCGCCCAGCAGCGAGGTGGGGATCAGGGAGGAGACGAAGCCGGTGAGGGTGGCGTGCTCGGTGGAGGTCTCGGGCACGTCGTCCGCGTTCAGCGAGGCGGGGTCGACGCTGAGTCCGGAGCCGGGCTGGAAGATGTTGGCGATCACCAGCCCGATGAGCATGGACACGAAGGAGAGCACCAGGAAGTAGCCGATCGCCTTCACGCCGATCCGGCCTGCCTTGCGCAGGTTGTCCATGGAGGCGATGCCGGTGGTGACCACGCAGAAGACGACCGGGATCACGATCATCTTGACCAGGGCGATGAACCAGTCGTTGAGCGGCTTGAGTGCCTCACCGAGCCCAGGTGCGAGGATGCCGACGGCGATGCCGAGGACCGCGGCCAGCACGACCTGGAACCACAGTTCGCGTATCAGGCGGTTCAGCCGTGACCGCTGGGGGCGGTCGGCGGTGGTGGTGCTTGTCATCGTTGGTGCTCCCTTGCACGACGATCGTGTGTAGCCCTGTCCCGTGGGGGGTGCGGGGGGTGCCTCTATGTTT
>NZ_MAPV01000158.1 GCF_001700505.1 Streptomyces mutomycini | reverse complement strand
CGCACGCACGACCGCCCCGGCGGGCGGGTGCCTGCCGGGGCGGTCTTACGTGCGGGTGTGCGGCCGGGCGGTGGTGTCCGCCCTGCGCGGCCGGGGATCAGCCCAGGGTCGCGATGGCCTTGTTGAAGGTGGCCGACGGACGCATGACGGCCTCCGCCTTCGCCGGGTCGGGCTGGTAGTAGCCGCCGATGTCGGCGGGCTTGCCCTGGACGGCGGCCAGCTCGCCGACGATGGTCTGCTCCTGCTCGGCCAGCGTCCTTGCGAGCGGACCGAAGGCCTCGGCGAGCGCGGCGTCCTCGGTCTGCTGCGCCAGCTCCTGGGCCCAGTAGAGCGCCAGGTAGAAGTGGCTGCCGCGGTTGTCGATGCCACCGAGCTTGCGGCTCGGGGACTTGTCCTCGTTGAGGAAGGTGCCCGTCGCACGGTCCAGGGTGTCGCCGAGGACCTTGGCGCGCGCGTTGTCCGTGGTGGTGGCGAGGTGCTCGAAGCTGACCGCGAGCGCGAGGAACTCACCCAGGCTGTCCCAGCGCAGGTAGTCCTCCTTGACCAGCTGCTGGACGTGCTTGGGCGCGGAGCCGCCGGCGCCGGTCTCGAAGAGTCCGCCGCCGTTCATGAGCGGGACGACGGAGAGCATCTTCGCGCTGGTGCCCAGCTCGAGGATGGGGAAGAGGTCGGTGAGGTAGTCACGCAGCACGTTGCCGGTGACCGAGATGGTGTCCTCGCCGCGGCGGATGCGCTCCAGGGAGAAGGCCGTGGCCTCCTCCGGCGTCCGGATGGAGATGTCCAGGCCGTCGGTGTCGTGCTCGGCGAGGTAGGCGTTGACCTTGGTGATGAGGTTGGCGTCGTGCGCGCGGCCCTCGTCGAGCCAGAACACGGCCGGGTTGCCGGTCGCGCGGGCGCGGGTGACGGCGAGCTTGACCCAGTCCTGGATCGGGAGGTCCTTGGTCTGGCACATCCGGAAGATGTCACCGGCGCCGACGGCCTGCTCCAGCACGACGTCGCCCTTGCCGTCGACGACCCGCACCGTGCCGGTGGTGGGGACCTCGAAGGTCTTGTCGTGGCTGCCGTACTCCTCGGCCTTCTGCGCCATCAGACCGACGTTGGGTACGGAGCCCATGGTCGACGGGTCGAAGGCGCCGTTGGCGCGGCAGTCGTCGATGACGACCTGGTAGACGCCCGCGTAGCTGCTGTCGGGCAGTACCGCGATGGTGTCGGCCTCGTTGCCGTCCGGGCCCCACATGTGGCCGGAGGTGCGGATCATGGCGGGCATGGACGCGTCGACGATGACGTCGCTCGGCACGTGCAGGTTGGTGATGCCCTTGTCGGAGTCGACCATCGCCAGGGCGGGGCCCTCGGCGAGCTCGGCCTCGAAGGACGCCTTGATCTCGGCGCCCGACTCCGGCAGGGAGTCGAGGCCCTTGAGGATGCCGCCGAGGCCGTCGTTCGGGGTCAGGCCGGCCGCCGCGAGCACGTCGCCGTACTTGGCGAAGGTGTTCGGGAAGAAGGCGCGGACCACGTGGCCGAAGATGATCGGGTCGGAGACCTTCATCATCGTGGCCTTGAGGTGTACGGAGAACAGGACGTCCTCGGCCTTGGCGCGGGCGACCTGGGCGGTGAAGAACTCGCGCAGGGCGGCGACACGCATGACGGCCGCGTCCACGACCTCGCCCGCGAGAACCGGGACGGACTCGCGCAGCACGGTGGTGGTGCCGTCGTCGCCCGCGAGCTCGATGCGCAGCGAACCGGCCTCACCGATGACGACGGACTTCTCCGTCGAGCGGAAGTCGTCGACGCCCATGGTGGCGACGTTCGTCTTCGAGTCGGCGCTCCAGGCGCCCATGCGGTGCGGGTGCGCCTTGGCGTAGTTCTTGACCGACGCGGGGGCGCGGCGGTCGGAGTTGCCCTCACGCAGGACGGGGTTCACCGCGCTGCCCTTGACCTTGTCGTACCGTGCGC
Source organism: Streptomyces mutomycini (assembly GCF_001700505.1). Taxonomy (GTDB): domain Bacteria; phylum Actinomycetota; class Actinomycetes; order Streptomycetales; family Streptomycetaceae; genus Streptomyces; species Streptomyces mutomycini. The sequence goes on along the minus strand of NZ_MAPV01000158.1, from coordinate 33,932 downwards.
GGACGTCCTTGTCCTCGTCGGTCCGCGGGTCGTCCGGGTAGTCGGGAAGCGCGTAGCCCTGCTCCTGGAGCTCTGCGATCGCGGCCTTCAGCTGCGGGATCGAGGCCGAGATGTTGGGCAGCTTGATGATGTTCGCGCCGGGAGTCCTGGCCAGCTCACCGAGCTCGGCGAGCGCGTCATCGATACGCTGATCGGCCTTGAGGCGCTCCGGGAAACCGGCGATGATCCGCCCCGCCAGGGAGATGTCGCGGCGCTCCACCGTGACACCCGCGGTCGAGGCGTAGGCCTCGACGACAGGCAGGAACGAGTACGTCGCCAGCGCAGGGGCCTCGTCGGTGTGCGTATAGATGATGGTCGAGTCAGTCACCGGGTGCTCCGCTCCACGTCTGCAACATTGCTTGACATCAAGATATCTCGTGACCGGTCACGTCTCCACAGTGGCCCGCGCCCATTCCGCGGAACGGATCACTCCTGTCCGGCGGGGCCCGGGACTCCGGGAGGCCTGCGCGCCTCGACCAGCCCGGACTCGTACGCGAAGACGACCAGCTGGGCCCGGTCCCGTGCGCCCAGCTTGGTCATGGCCCGGCTGATGTGCGTCTTGGCCGTGAAAGGACTGACCACCATGTGGACGGCGATCTCCTCGTTGGTCAGCCCCCGGGCCGCCAGAGCGGTCGCCTCGCGCTCACGCCGGGTGAGCGTCTCCAGACCCGGGGCGGTGGCACGGTCGGGCGGCCGGGAGACGAATTCGCCGATCAGCCGTCGGGTCACGGCGGGCGAGAGCAGCGCGTCGCCGCTCACCGCGACCCCGACGGCCCGGAGGAGCTCGGCCGGTTCGGTGTCCTTGAGGAGGAATCCGGCTGCCCCGGCGCGCAGGGCGTCGAAGACGTACTCGTCGAGTCCGTAGTTGGTGAGGATGACGACGTGCACGCCGGCGAGCGCCGGGTCGGCGGCGATCTCACGCGTGGCCTCGATGCCGGTCATGACGGGCATCTGTACGTCCATGAGCACCACGTCCGGGGTGTGGCCGCGGACCAGCTCCACGCCCGTGCGCCCGTCGGCGGCCTCCCCGACGACCTCGATGCCGTCCTCGGCGTCCAGCAGGGCACGGAATCCGGCGCGCATCAGGGCCTGGTCGTCGACGATCGCGACACGGATCATCCTGTGGCCCTCCGGGGTTCCAGCGGCAGTTCCGCCCGTACCGAGAAGCCTCTTCGCTCCCGGGGCGCGGTTTCGAGGGTGCCGCCGAGAGCGGTGACGCGCTCGCGCATGCCGGTCAGCCCGGTGCCCGGGGTCACGGCGGCACCGGGCAGGCACGGGCCGTCGTCGTCGACGGTCACGACGAGCACCGTGTCCGCGTAGGTGATCCGCACGGACGTCCCCGCCCGGTCGGCGTGCCGGGCGACGTTGGTGAGGGCCTCCTGCACGATGCGGTACGCCGCGCCGTCGACGTCGGCCGGAAGAGCCCGCACGTCACCCTCGACGACGACGGCCAGGGCGATGCCCGCGGCCCTGGCCCGCCCGGCGAGCTCGTCCATCCGGTCGAGACCGGTACCGGGGTCCACCACATCCGTGCGGAGCACCTCCAGCGTCGAGCGGAGCTCCCGCATCGCCTCGCCGCTCGCCTCCTGGATGGCGAGCAGCGCCGGCTCCACTTCCGTGCCCCGCTTGCGGGCGAGATGGACGGCCACCCCGGCCTGGAGCTTCACGATCGAGATGGAGTGGGTGAGCGAGTCGTGCAGTTCGCGGGCGATACGAAGCCGTTCCTCGCCGGCCCGCCGCAGAGCCGTCTCCTCCCGGGTGCGTTCGGCGTCCAGGGCGCGCTGCTCGGTCTGGCGCAGATATGCCTGCCAGTTCTTGTCGATGAGGCCGGTGACCCCGGCGCACAGGAACCAGCCGAGCAGGAGCAGCACGCGCTCGACGGTGTCCTGGACGCCCGGCACGGACACGAGCAGCACCACGGTGTAGCCCAGGAGGAACAGTGCCCCGGCGGCGACCGCCTGCGCCCGGTGCCCGTTGCGCGCCGCCGCGTGGACGGCCACCACCACGGGGAGCGCCACCCAGCTCCCCGGGTGCGCGTGGACGGCGTATCCGAACATGCACAGCGTGGTCACGACGAGCACGACGCGCGGCGCCCGGCGGTGCGCGGCGAGCGCCAGGGAGCCGGCCGCGACGAGCAGCACATCGAGGGCTCCGGGCGAGGAGGCCAGGCACGCCGCCGCGACGACCACCGCCCCGACGGCCGCCGCGGCCGCTGTGTCCAGCAGTGTCCGCCGGTCGATGTTCCCCCGCATGAGCGGCAGACTAACTCCCGTACGCCGACGGGCGCGTCGTCCTGGAGGACGGGGCGTGCACTGCTCCCCGGGGAGTAGTGCGTACGTTTTCCCGTCGTCCCGGGGCAGCCGTAACTGTCTTCCTCCGTACGACGCCCCGGGCGGGCCGCGCGGGTGAGCATCGTCGCCATGACCGGACCCTTCCGTTACACCTCGCCCGAACCGCCGAAGTCCGCCACCGGAGAGGTGGCCGACGTATACGCGCAACTCGCCACCGATTTCGGCATCAAGGACGCGACGACCTTCGTCGTCCTGTCCGCCTCCCCTCCCCTGCTCACCGCCACCTGGGCCCTCATGCGGGAGTCGCTGCTCGCCGGGCACGCGTCGCGCACCGGGAAGGAACTGGTGGCGGCGGGGGTCTCCCTGGCCAACCGCTGTCCGTTCTGCGCGACCGCGCACGCCGTGCTGCTGCATGCCACCGGCGACCACCGGCTCGCCGAGACGGTCCTGCGGGGCGACGAGCCGGAGGACCCCGGCGACCGCCGACTGCTCGCCTGGGGCAAGGACATGAGCACACCGCAGCCGTTCCCGGCGCACGAGGCGGCCGAGTACGCGGGGACCGCGCTCGCCTTCCACTTCATCAACCGGGTGGTGTCCTCGCTCCTGTCCGAACAGATGCTGCCCGGCGGCTTGGAGAGGTACCGGCTGGTGCGGAGGACGGCGGGCCGGTCGCTGGCGGCCACCGTGCGCCGCGAGCTGCGTCCCGGCACATCCCTGCCGCTGCTCGGCACCACCGGTGAGGCCCCGCCGTGGGCCGCCGGCAGCCCGGTCGGCACTGCCTACGGCGCGCTGCGCACGGCCGCGTACCAGGGGGCGGGGCTGCTGGGCGACGAGGACGCCGCGTTCGTACGGCAGTCGGTGGCGGCCTGGGACGGCGTCACACCGCTGCCCCTGGCGGCACGGCTGCCGGAACGGACGGACCGGCCGGGAGCCAGGCTGGCGCTGCTCGCCGCGCGGGCCCCGTACCGGATCACGGACGAGGACGTGGCTGCCTGGCGCGTCCCGCCGTTCACGGATCACTGCCTGGTCCACCTGATCGCCTTCGGCGCGATCTGCGCCGTCGAGCGTGTCGAGGCGGTCATGCGGACGGCTGCCGTGGAGCGCACGTGAAGACCGCGGAGGCGTGAAACGGTCCGCTCGGCCGGCACTGGGCCGATCACCCCGACCGGTACGAAGCGATGCCGGCGCCGTTCGACGCGGCCCTCTTCGACGCCGCCACCGGCGCACCGGTGACCGCCGCGACCCGCTGGGGTGAGGACGCGGCGGACGCGGTGGACTTCTTCGTCTCCCGGACGCAGGGCCGCCGGTCACCGACCGCACGCACGCCGCGATGACCGACGTGTTCCGGCCCTACGAGACGCCGGAGGGTGTCCTGCTGCGGGCGGGAGTGGGGGTGGTCAGCGCCCGCCGGCCGCGCTGAGCGGCGGCGGGCGGTACTCGTACCAGCGCCGGTCGGCCTCCAGCTGGGCCGCGAGCGAGATGAGCCGGGCCTCGCTCCGGGAGGGGCCGAGGAGCTGGGCCCCGAGGGGCAGGCCGTCACGGGTGAAGCCCGCGGGGACGTTGATGCCGGGCCAGCCGAGGACGTTCCAGGGCCAGGCGTACGGGCAGGCCGAGGTCATCGCGAGGTCGGTGCGCCAGGCGCTGAGGTGGTCGAAGGCCCCGACCCGTGGCGGCGGTGCGGCCGTGGTCGGGGTGAGCAGCACGTCGTAGCCCCGTTCGCCGCGGGCCGTGTCGAAGAAGGCGCCGACTCTGGCATGCTGGCGCACCTCCCGCGCGCGGGCGGCCCGCACGATCCGGCCGCCGAGGCGGGTCCCGGTGCGCAGGGCGCTGCGGGTGCGTGGGTCCAGGAGCCCTGGTTCGGGATGCAGCGCGGCCAGTTCGGCGATACCTGCTGTGGCCCTGGGCACGAAGGAGAGGCCGATCAGCCCGTAGCGGGGGCGGGCCTCCTCGACGTGGTGGCCCAGCCGGGCGAGCGCTTCGGCGAGCGCGGTGACGGCGCTCAGGACCTCCGGGTGGGGCTCGTTGCGGGTGAGGGTGAGCGGCGGCCGCAGGGAGAGGCCGATGCGCAGCCTGCCCGGGTCGCGGCGGGCCGCGGCGGAGGCGTCGACGGCGGGTGGCCGGTGCGGGTCACCGGGGTGCGGTCCTGCCGCGGCGTCCAGGAGGAGGGCGGCGTCCGCGACGGTACGGGCGAGGGGGCCGTTGACCGTGAGGCCTTGGAAGGCGTCGCTGTGGGGGTGCACGGAGATCCGGCCGCGCTGCGGTTTGATGCCGACGAGATGGGTCCAGGCGGCGGGGATGCGGATGGACCCGGCCCCGTCCGAACCCAGGGCGGCGGGGACGAGCCCGGCGGCGACGGCCGCCGCGGAGCCGCCGGACGAACCGCCCGGCGTGTGCTCGTTGCTCCAGGGGTTACGGGTGACGCCGAAGGCGGGTCCTTCGGTGAAGGCCCACTGCCCCAGCTCGCAGGAATTGGTCTTGCCGACGACGACGGCCCCGGCGGCGCGGAGTCTGCGGACGGCCTCGCTGTCGGCGGTGGCGGGCGGCAGTGCGCCGTCACAGCCGAAGTAGGTCGGCATACCGGCGACGTCGGTGTCGTCCTTGACGGCGACGGGCACCCCGAGCAGCGGAAGCCGCTCCCCCGCCGCCAGCCGCCGGTCGGCCTCGGCGGCCTCCCTGAGCGCGGCTTCCGTGCGCAGCTGACGGAAGGCGTTGAGGGTGGAACGGCTCGCCTCGATGCGTGCGAGCGCCCCGGCGACCAGCCCGGACGAGGTGGTCAGGCCCTCCGCCAGTTCCCGTGCGCAGTCGGTGAGTCCGGGCTGTACGGGCGGCTCCGCGGGCCTGGTCGGTCCGGTCCGCTCCGTGGGGTCTGCTGAGGACATCGCCACCGCCTCCTCGCGTCCGCCGGGGCCCCGGCCCCGGGGTCCGCCCGGAGTCCGCCCGAGCGGGTCTACTGGAGAGTAACGAGGCGTGGGGGCTCGCTCAAGCACTGCTGGCGTTCCGGTCCCGTCTCCCCTGCCCCCACGGAGGAAGAACGGAAGACGGGCGTCCGGCTGCGGAGCACTAAGGCCGCACGTGGATCTCGCCGATCCCCGAACCGAGGCCGGCACAGTGGGCGGTCGACTGCCCGGACTCGCCCGGCCTCAGCGTGACGTGCTCACCGTCCACATCGGGGGACCAGCCGCAGACCAGGTGCACCCAGAAGGTCTGTGTGGCGGAGCCGTTGTTCCTGCAGAGCGCGTATCCGGTGTAGTCGTCGATCGCGTGCTTGCCGGTGTCGCAGGACAGCCCGGGCGGAATGGCCGCGGCGGGCGCGACGGCCACCGCGGCGGTCGCCGGAACGGCGAGTGCGAAGGTCAGGCCGGTGGCGGCTGCACCCCGCGCCAGCGTGCGGACGGCGTTGCCCTTGAACAGCTTCATCATGTCTCCCCTTGTTTCCGGTCGAGTTCCGGCGATTTCCACGGCTGCCCTCCCCCGCGCTCCGTGACCGAAAACAGCGCCGAACCTCACCCTCCGTGATCCGGCCCGCCGAGCACGCAACTGTGCGCGGGCGTACGCTCGCCAATAGGGGTGAATACCTCTCGAGAAGGCCCTGAGCAGGGACGTTTCCCAGGAGGCACCGTGACAGGACAGCGTATGGCCACGCGTGCCGCCGCCTGCGCGACGGCGGTCGTACTCGCCGTCACCGGCGGCACGGCCGCGCAGGCGGTCGACGACATCGAGTCCCTGCCGGCCGAGCAGATCGCCGACCGCTCCCGGGACGCCCTGCTTGACGTGCGGTCCCTGCACCTGCGTGCCCGGGGCGACCTCGGGGAGAACCGCTCGCCGATGACGGTCGACCTCAGGCTGGACCGGAGCGGCAACTGCGCGGGCGACGTCGACCTGGGCAAGGACAAGGGCTCGGTGGAGATCGTCAAGCGGGGCGACGCGGTCTGGCTGAAGCCGGACTCGGCCTTCTGGGAGAACCAGGTTCCGGTCGGCGGCTCGGCCTTCGAGTCCGTCCTCGCCGGGCGGTACATGAAGGGATCGGCCTCCGACTCCAGGCTGCGGCCGGTCGTGGAGGCATGCGATCTCGACACCTTCCTCGAACTGGTCTCCGACAACGCCGACAACTCCGACACTGCCGCCGGAACGTTCACCAAGGGGAGGGCGACGTCCGTCGACGGCGTGCGGACCGTCCCGGTCACCAGAACCCTCGACGGACAGAAGTTGACGGCCTACGTGGATACCGGTGGCACGCACTACCCCGTGCGGATCACCGTGAAGGGTGACGGGGCGGACGCGGCCGTGGACTTCTCCGGCTTCGACAAGCCGGTGCCCACGGCCACGCCGTCCGCGGACGAGACGGTCGACGTCAGCGCCGTGCTCGGCCGGGCTCCGGCGCAGTCCTGAGCCCCCGGCTCAGGACGGTGTACACCAGCAGCGAGGAGACCAGCCCGACGGCCCAGCCGTAGTCGGCGAGCGGCTCGATGAACGGGATCAGGCCGTCGGCCGGGAACGGCCCCTTGCCCGGGGCCGAGTGGGAGCCGCCCACCGCGAGGACCCCGCCGACGGCGAAGGACACCACGGCGCGCCAGTTCCACCCGCCCGTGTACCAGTAGCGGCCTCCTGGCAGGTAGAGGTCCGGCAGGTCGAGAACGGTGCGGCGGATGATCCAGTAGTCGGCGATCAGGATGCCGGCCACCGTACCGAGCAGTCCTCCCACCAGGCCCAGCCAGGTGAAGATGTACAGCTCGGGCGTCTCGGTGAGCTTCCACGGCATGATCAGGACACCGACGACCCCGGTGATCAGAGCGCCCGTACGGAAGTTGATGAGCTTCGGGGCGAGGTTCGCCAGGTCGTACGCCGGTGAGACGACGTTGGCCGCGATGTTCACGGAGATGGTCGCCACCAGCACGGTGATGAGCCCGAAGAGGAGGCCGAAGACGTTGTCGGTCTTCGCGACGAGCTGCACCGGATCCCAGATCGCCTCCCCGTACACGGCCTGGGAACCGGAGGTGACGAAGACGGAGAGCAGCGCGAAGAAGGTCATCGTGGTCGGCAGCCCGAGCGACTGCCCCCGGATCTGGGCACGTTGGCCGGCGCCGAAGCGCGTGAAGTCGGGGATGTTGAGGGAGAGCGTGGACCAGAAGGCGATCATGCCCATGAGTGACGGGAAGAAGACGGGCCAGAAGTCCTCGCCCCAGCCGAGTGTGGAGGGCTGGTCCAGGAGCGGGCCGAATCCGCCCGCCTTGACGGCGACCCAGACGAGCAGGACCACCGCACCGACGATGACGAAGGGCGCCGCCCAGTTCTCGAAGCGGCGCAGGGTGTCCATACCCCGGTAGATGATGGCGAGTTCGAGCGCCCAGAAGAGGGCGAAGCAGAGCCACAGCGTCCAGGGCTGCCCGCCGATCTCCCCGGCCCGTGCCCAGCCCCCGAAGATCTTGCCGAGCAGTGTGAAGATCCCGACGCCGCCGATCCAGGTCTGGATCCCGAACCAGGCACAGGCGACCGCCGCCCTGATCAGCGCCGGCAGATTGGCGCCGCGCAGCCCGAAGGAGGCCCTGGCCAGCACAGGGAAGGGGATGCCGTACTTGGGCCCGGCGTGCCCGGTCAGCAGCATCGGGGCCAGCACGATCACGTTGGCCAGCGCGATCGTGAGGACGGCCTGCTTCCAGTCCATGCCGAGCGCGACCAGCCCGGAGGCCAGCAGCCAGGACGGGATGTTGTGCGCCATCCCGATCCACAGCGCGGCGAAGTTGTACGTGGTCCAGCGGCGCCGCTCCAGGGGCACCGGCAGCAGGTCCTCGTTGACGAAGCGGGAGTCGTCCGGGACGGCCCCGGGAGGGAGTTCGATCCGCCCCGAGGGGTCGGCTATCGGCTCTCGGGGGGCGGATGGTGGGACGGGTGGGACGGTAGCGGTCATGGTGACGTGACCCTTCGCTCGGGAGAGGTGCCGTGCGGGGCGCGGCTGTGTGGTGCCTGGACAGCCGCTGCGGGTACGCGGGACGGCGAGGTGCGGGTACCTGGAGCGGATCAGGCCGACAGCGCGGGGATGACCGTGGAGCCGTAGGCGTCGATGGTCGCCTCTCGCGCGTCGTGCATGTCGTACACGGCGAACTGGTCGACTCCCAGGTCGCGCAGGACCTGGAGCTTCTCGATGTGCGCCTCGGGCGGACCCAGCAGGCAGAACCGGTCGACGATCTCGTCGGGGACGAAGGCCGTGTCCGGGTTCCCGGTGCGGCCGTGATGGCTGTAGTCGTAGCCCGAGCGGCCGGCGATGTACGCCGTGAGGGCCTCGGGCACCAGGTCCGAGTGCTCCCCGTACCGGGAGACGAGGTCCGCCACGTGGTTGCCGACCATGCCGCCGAACCAGCGGCACTGCTCCCGCGCGTGGTCCAGGTCCTCGCCGACGTAGGCGGGCGCGGCCACACAGATGGTGACGGAATCCGGATCACGGCCGGCTGCTGCCGCGGCGTCGCGTACCGCCTTGATCATCCATTCGGTGAGGTAGGGGTCGGCCAGCTGGAGGATGAAGCCGTCGGCCTTCTCCCCGGCCAGCGCGAGGGCCTTGGGTCCGTACGCGCCCATCCAGACGGGCAGCCTGCCGTCCTTCACCCACGGGATCTGGACCGGCTGACCGTCGACGGTGGCCTCGCGCCCCTCCGCGAGGTCCCGGATCACCTCGATGGCCTCACCAAGCCTGGCCAGTGTGTTGGGTTTGCGGCCCGCCACCCTCATCGCGGAGTCGCCGCGCCCGATGCCGCAGACGGTGCGGTTGCCGTACATCTCGTTCAGCGTCGCGAAGGTGGAGGCGGTGACCTCCCAGGTGCGGGTGCCCGGGTTCGTCACCATCGGCCCGACGATCATCCGCTCGGTGTGCTCGAGGATCCGGCTGTAGATGACGAACGGTTCCTGCCACAGCACGGCCGAGTCGAAGGTCCAGCCGTAGCGGAACCCGTTCCTCTCCGCGCGGCGCATGAGCCCGACGACGGCCGAGGCGGGCGGGTCGGTCTGGAGGACGAGTCCAAAATCCATGACAGATGCTCCTTGTCGAAGTACTGACACGTGGCGCGCGGGATACGGATGCCGTGACCGTACCGGCGGGCGAGCTGCCTTCCGGTGTACGCCGTGCTCTCGGCGCGCGCGGCGGAAGAACCGCCGGCGCCGCCCTCGGTGGACGTGCTCCGGCAGAGCTTTCCACATCGCCCGGCGCCCGGCCCGGCACCGCGGCTCGTGAGCACGCGAGTCGCGGGGGGCCAATCCTGGACCCGTCGGCGGGCTTTGGGAAGGGGGAGTCTACGCGCGGAGCGTGGACGCGGGGAGCGGATCCGCGAGGAGCCGGTGTCAGGTGCCCGGCCCGGCCTCTCGGCGGAGGTCACGAACCGCCGGCGCAGCGCCAACGCGCGTAAAAACCGGCCCCGTTGACACCGCCCCGGTGAGCACACGGCAGGGTGGCTCGGCGGCCCGCCGCTGCCCGACGGAAGGCGGACCCTCCGCGAGGAATGCGCGGCACAGTCAGGCGCCCGGGCGGGGTGACACGGCGTGATTGCCGGAGCCGTGCGGGGCGGCAGGACTCGGCACGGCCCTCCCACCCCGCTGGTGCGGCGGCACCCTGAGAAGCCCCTCCCCCGGGCCTTACCCACTCCCAAGGTGGGCACGATGTCGCAACATGAGTGTTTTGCAACTTGAAGGTATTGTTTGTGGCGTTCAATCACGGTCCAGCCCTCCTCGGCGGTGGCAGTCCCGCCTTTGTGAGGCTGATGAATTCCCGCACGTCCCACCGCACATGCGTCTCAAGCGGAAGGATCGGCCATGGGCACGGTCACCACGATCGACGGCACGGACATCTTCTACAAGGACTGGGGCCCGCGCGACGCCCAGCCGGTCATGTTCCATCACGGCTGGCCGCTCAGCGGCGACGACTGGGACAGCCAGATGCTGTTCTTCCTCGCCCGGGGCCATCGCGTGATCGCCCACGACAGGCGGGGCCACGGACGCTCCGGCCAGAGCTCCTCCGGGCACGACATGGACACCTACGCCGCGGACGTGTCGACCGTGGTCGAAGCACTCGACCTGCGGGAGGCCGTGCACATCGGCCATTCCACCGGCGGCGGCGAAGTGGCCAGGTACGTTGCACGGGCGGAGCCGGGGCGGGTGGCGAAGGCCGTGCTCGTCAGCGCGGTGCCGCCGGTCATGGTGAAGTCGGCGGCGAACCCCGGCGGCCTGCCGATCGAGGTCTTCGACGGCTTCCGGGCCTCCCTCGCCGCCAACCGCGCGCAGTTCTACATCGACGTGCCGTCGGGTCCGTTCTACGGATTCAACCGACCCGGCGCCGAGGTGTCGCAGGGACTGATCGACAACTGGTGGCGGCAGGGCATGCGGGGCGCGGCGAACGCCCACTACGAGTGCATCAAGGCCTTCTCGGAGACCGACTTCACCGAGGACCTCACGAAGATCGAGGTGCCGGTCCTGGTCGCCCACGGCACCGACGACCAGATCGTGCCCTACGAGGACTCGGGGCCCCTGTCCGCCGAACTCCTGCCGAACGGCAGGCTGAAGAGCTACGAGGGCTATCCCCACGGCATGCTCTCGACGCATCCGGACGTCATCAACCCCGACCTCCTGGCGTTCGTCAAGGAGTAGAACCCGCAAGCCTGCTGACAGGCCGGGTCCTCGGCCTGCCCACGCCCGGGGACAAGTCCCGGCTGCTCCGGTGCACCGGCACCGGAGCAGCGCGCGCCCGCCGGACGGGCTGAGCCCGGTGGACCGTCCGGCATACGGCCGCTTCGTATGCCGGCGGGCTGTCAGATCCCGCTGCGCCACGGCGCAGTGGGGTGCTCGCTCACCCCAGGTACTGGCACGTGGAACGGGGCAGGAAGGCGCCGTGGCCGGCACGGCCCACGTACTTCCTCCGGTCGATGACGACTTCGCCGCGCGAGAGGACCGTCTCGACCTGCCCCGTCACGGTCTTCCCCTCGTACGCCGAGTAGTCGACGTTCATGTGGTGCGTGTCGGCCGACAGCGTCTGGACGGCGAGCGGGTCGTAGATCACCACGTCGGCGTCCGCGCCGGGCGCGACCGTACCCTTGCGCGGATACAGCCCGAACATCCGCGCCGGGGTGGCGCAGGCGATCTCGATCCAGCGCCGGCGGGAGATATGGCCGTCGACGACGGCCTGGTGGAGCAGGTCCATCCGGTTCTCCACCCCCGGAAGGCCGTTCGGGATCCTGGAGAAGTCGCCGCGGCCCATCTCCTTCTGCCCCGTGAAGCAGAACGGACAGTGGTCGGTGGAGACGACCTGGAGCTCGTTGTTGCGAAGTCCGCGCCAGAGCGCCTCCTGGTGCTCCCGGGGGCGCAGCGGGGTCGAGCAGACGTACTTCGCGCCCTCGAAATCGGGCTCGGCGAGATTGTCCGTGGAGAGGAAGAGGTACTGCGGACAGGTCTCGCCGAAGACCGGGAGCCCCTTGTGGCGGGCGGCGGCGATCTCGGCGACGGCTTCGTCGGCAGAGACGTGGACGACGTACAGCGGCGCTCCCGCGACCCTCGCCAGCTGGACCGCCCGGTGCGTGGCCTCGGCCTCCAGCGCCACCTTGCGCACGTCCCCGTGGTAGCGCGGATCGGTGCGCCCCTCGGCGAGCGCCTGCTCGACCAGGACGTCGATGGCGATGCCGTTCTCCGCGTGCATCATGATCAGACCGCCGTTGTCCGAGGCCCGCTGCATGGCGCGGAGGATCTGGCCGTCGTCGCTGTAGAACACACCCGGGTAGGCCATGAAGAGCTTGAACGAGGTGATGCCCTCCGCCACCAGGCGGTCCATCTCCTTGAGCGAGGACTCGTTCACGTCCGACAGGATCATGTGGAAGGCGTAGTCGACGGCGCAGTTGCCGTCGGCCTTCTCGTGCCAGGCGTCTAGTCCCTCACGCAGCGAGCGGCCCATGGTCTGGATGGCGAAGTCGACGATCGTGGTGGTGCCGCCCCAGGCCGCGGCCCGGGTGCCGGTCTCGAAGGTGTCGGCGGCGAAGGTCCCGCCGAACGGCATCTCCATGTGCGTGTGCGCGTCGACGCCTCCAGGAATGACGTACTTCCCCGTGGCGTCGATCCTCCGCTCGGCGCTCCAGGCCGCCGCGGCGTCGGTGCCCTGGGCCGCGAGGGCGGCGACGCGTCCTCCCTCGATGAGTACGTCGGCGTGAAACTCGTCCGACGCGGTGATGACGAGACCGCCGTGGATGACGGTGCGGCTCATGTACCCCTCCTCGCTGTGGCGATACCGGTTCTGCTCACCGTTGAAGACCGTTTCCGCTTCACCCCGCCCCGGGCCGTCACCCGGCCGCGTGCAGAGCCTCGCCCAGGATGTCCGCGCCCTCCTCGGCCTCAGCTACCGTCAGGGACAGGGGCGGCGCGATCCGCAGGACGCTGGTGTTGTGTCCGCCGCCCTTCCCGATGAGCAGTCCGCCCGCACGCGCCGCCTCGAGCACGGCCGCCGCGGCCTCCGGGTCGGCCTCGTCGGTGCCGGGCTTCACCAGCTCGATGCCGATCATCAGCCCCCTGCCGCGTACCTCCCGTACGGCCGGCGAGCCCGCGCCGACGGCCCGGAGACGCTCGATGAGCAGGCCGCCGACCCGCCGGGCGTTGCCCTGGAGGTCGTGCTCCAGCAGGTACGAGAGGTTGGCGAGCCCGGCCGCCATGGTGACCGGGGATCCGCCGAACGTCGAGATGGAGTTGGCGTCCAGGCAGTTCATGACGTCGGCGCGGGCGACGACTCCACCGACGGACATGCCGTTGCCGATGCCCTTGGCGAAGGTGAGGATGTCAGGGGGGCCGCTCGAAGCGTGTGCCTGCCAGCCCCAGAAGTGGTCGCCCGTACGCCCCCAGCCGGTCTGCACCTCATCCGAGATCCACAGGATTCCGTGCCGGTCGAGCACCTCGCGGAAGGCCGCGTACAGCCCGTCGGGGGGTGCGGTGAACCCGCCCACCCCCTGCACGGGTTCGGCGATCAGCGCGGCGGCGTCCCGGGTGTGCCCGAGCAGGTCCTCCAGATCGGCCACGCATGCCTCGATGAACCGTTCGTCGCTCAGTTCCGCGTACGGGCCCCGGCTGCGGACCCCGCCATGGACGTACAGCGTCTGCAGGGGCGACAGGCTCGTGGTCGACCAGGACCTGTTGCCCGTGATGGACACGGCGGAGAACGACCTGCCGTGGTAGCTGTTGCGCATCGCCAGGATCTGGTTCGACCCGCGGTGGGTGGTGGCGAGGAGCAGGGCAGCGTCGTTGGCCTCGGTGCCCGAGGTGGTGAAGAAGACCCGGGCGTCGGGGATGCCCGAGAGCGCGGCGATCCGCTCGGCGAGCTCGACCATCGGGCGGTTGAGGTAGAGGGTCGAGGTGTGGATGATCCGCCCCGCCTGCTCGGAGACCGCCTTGGTGACCTCGGGCAGGGCGTGCGCCGTCATCGTGGTGAGGATTCCGCCGAAGAAGTCGAGGTAGCGGTTTCCGTCCGCGTCCCAGACATGGCGCCCCTCGCCGTGGGTGAGCTCCAGGGGCTGCCGGTAGTAGAGCGCCATCCAGTCGGGACTGACGGCCAGGTGCCTCTCGTGCAGTCCGGTCACGGCTCCACCAGCCCGTCGTACGCGTCCGGCCTGCGGTCCCGGTAGAACGCCCACTGCTGCCGGACCTCTTCGATCAGGCCGAAGTCCAGGTCGCGCACGACCAGTTCCTCCTCCTTGTCGCTCGCGACCTCGCCGACGAACTGCCCGCGCGGGTCGACGAAGTAGCTGGTGCCGTAGAAGTCGTTGTCGCCGTACTCCTCCTGGCCGACGCGGTTGATCGCGGCGATGAAGTACTCGTTGGCGACGGCGGAGGCGGGCTGTTCCAGCTGCCACAGGTGGCCGGAGAGCCCTCGGGAGGTGGCGGAGGGGTTGTACACCAACTGAGCTCCGTTGAGCCCGAGTTGCCGCCAGCCTTCGGGGAAGTGCCGGTCGTAGCAGATGTATACGCCGACCTTGCCGACTGCGGTGTCGAAGACCGGCCAGCCGATGTTGCCGGGCTTGAAGTAGTACTTCTCCCAGAAGCCCTTGACCTGCGGGATGTGGTGCTTGCGGTACTTGCCGAGATACGTGCCGTCGGCGTCGATCACCGCCGCGGTGTTGAAGTAGAAGCCGGACTGCTCGACCTCGAAGACGGGTACGACGATCACCATGCCGGTCTCGCGGGCGAGGTCACGCATGCGCCGGACCGTCGGACCGTCCGGGACGGGCTCGGCCCAGCGGTAGTGCTCGGGTTCCTGGACCTGGCAGAAGTACGGGGCGTTGAACACCTCCTGGAAGCCGATGATCTTCGCGCCCTGCCGGGCGGCCTCGCGCGCGTGTTCCTCGTGCTTGGCGATCATGGACTCGGTGTCGCCGGTCCAGGTCGCCTGGACGAGTGCGGCGCGTACGACGTGGGACATGAGCTGCTCCTTCGACGCGGCGTCAGAGAGCCTCTGCGTTCTCTACGCCCGTAGACACGGTGCACAGGAGGAGAACGTAAGCCCCGTCACACAGCGGGGCAAGACCATCGCCGTGAACCGACGAAGTCGATCATGTTTCATACCCGAGCGGTCCACAGCTTCCCGGAGGGTGTGTCGCCCGGTCCGCACGTAGCTTCGCAGGCGGACCGGGCGGACAGCTTCCTCCCAGGAGCCCCACGGGGCGTCCGTCACCTCACCGGCGCCGGCCCGGGAATGACCTACGGCACCGCGATGCCCGCCACTCGCAGGGCATGGACCAGGTCCCACTCCCGCGCCGCCGACACCTCGCGTGCCGCGGCGAGCAGTTGGGGGACGAGATGGGGCGGTCCACCCTCGGCGATGCACGCCGCGTCCTGCGGCGTGCGTACGCGGACGAACGCGCCCAGCAGTGCCCGCGCCTCCGGCTCCAGGCCCGCCCGGTCGAGAGCGATCACGGCGTCGGCGATCTCACCGGCAGGCCGGGCCACCCCTTGCCGTAACAGCTGCCCGCAGTCGTCGGCACGACCGGCTGCGGCCAACGCGCCTGCAGCGGAGGCCAGTTCGGCGGGCGGCAGGGAGGACACCTCCCACAGCAGGGTCGCCCAGTCTGCGGCCAGGCCGGCTCCATGGAGGGCGACGGCGAGGACCGGCAGATGCCCGGCGGGCCATGCGGCCGCTTCACAGAGCACGACGTGGGCCTCACCGCTGCGGCCGTCCGCGCGCAGCCGTACGAGCAGTGCGACGGCGCCCTCGGCGGCCCGGCGTGCCGCGGGGTCGGGTTCCGGGGCCCGCGAGGCACGAACCGCGCTCTCCTCGGCCTGAGCACCGCTGAAGCGCGCCCCTCGGGGGGCGGCGGCCGACGGAGGGACCGGCGGGCCGGGCACGGCCGACGGGACCGGTTCCGGCTCCGTCCCGTCCTCGATCTCCAGGCCCGCGAAGCGGGCGCCGCGGGGCTTGCTGCGCTTGGGCGCGGGAGTGGGCTGCCCCTCCGGGCCGGTCCCTGGGCCTGCCGCTTCAGGGTGCCGGGGCCCAGGAATCGAGGGCACGTGCCCGGTGTCCGGCGCGCTCGCATCGTCCTGTGCCCGGAACCAGTTCTCCGGGACCGTCCTTCCGACCGCCGCCAGCCGGTTGCGGAGTTCCGTGCAGCGGGCCGTGGCACGGGCGTGGTCGTCCCGCGCCCAGGCCAGCGCCTCAGTCTCCCCGTCCTGTGCACGCGCCCCGTCCGCACCGGCGGCCCGCATCCGCCCGGCCGCGTACGACTGTTCCCGGCGCATCACGTCCAGCCGGTCGACCAGGGCCTGGCGCCCGCCCGGGCGCCTGTCGTGCGCGGCGGCCGACGCGGCGCACAGCGCGGCGGCCCGTACGGATTCCCGCGCGGCGAAGGCGGTGCCGCGCACCGCTGCGAGGTCCTGGAGCAACGACTCGACCACGTCCCAGGGCGGGACATCAGCGCCGTCGAAGCAGGCGCGCATCCCTTCGGGATCGCGCGCGCAGAACACTCCGTACCAGCCCTGACCGGGATCGAGCAGGGCAGCAAGGTCCTGCAGGTACTGCGCGAACGCCCTTACTTCGGAAGCGTGCTGATGCTCTGTCATCGTCGCCCTCACCGGTCGCCCGGGACTGGGACACTCCAGTCCGCGGGCATTCGACCGCAGGCGTGTTACGAGCGGACTACGCGCGCTTTTCCGGCGTGGTGCGCCGGAAGCGCGGCCGGGTCCGACGCGCCCCTCAGAAGGTGACGGCGATCCCCGTGTGGGGCCGCTTGCCGAGCCGAACGACCATGGCCGGCCAGTCCACGAGCCAGAACTTCCAGGT
This sequence comes from Streptomyces mutomycini, assembly GCF_001700505.1. Classification (GTDB taxonomy): domain Bacteria; phylum Actinomycetota; class Actinomycetes; order Streptomycetales; family Streptomycetaceae; genus Streptomyces; species Streptomyces mutomycini. The sequence goes on along the minus strand of NZ_MAPV01000158.1, from coordinate 17,324 downwards.
GTACTTGCGGGCGAGCACCTTGCGCACCGCTCCCATCGCGTCGCCGTCGAGCAGCCGAGCCGTCCCCTCGGCACTCGGCGCCCCCTCGGCGACGCGGCCACGGGCGTCACAGACGGTGACGAGGACCCGGCTGTCGTTGCGGAGCCGCTTGACCTTCCAGGAGTCGGAGCGCGTCCAGACGTACAGCACGCCTCCGTCCGCCGCGGCCCAGACGGGCGTCGCGACGGGCGTGCCGTCCTTCCGGTATGTGGTCAGGCTGATGTACTCGCTGCGGGCGAAGTCCTGGAGAGTCACGGGCGCGACCCTACTCGGCTCACGGCGTGGGCGGCAGCTCCCCCCGGTTCCGTCGCGGTCCGGTCGCGGTCCGGTCGCGCTCCGGTCGCGGTCCCGTTCGTACCGGGCGAGGGACGGCCGGGCGAGTGATGGCAGCCGGGCTGCCCCTACCGGACACACGGCGGCCGTCACGGACGACGGGACTCGGAAAGCCGCTGCCCTGTCCGTCGGCCCCTTCAGGTGCCCCCGATGAACTTCCTGGCGAGCACCTCTCCGGCGCTGACGGCGGCGGCAGGACTCTCGATCGGAGACGCCTTGGAGTGCCTGAAGAGGATGTAGGTGACACCGGACGCCGTGCCGCCGGTTTTCGGGTCCGGATCGATCCCGAGCGAACGGGCCAGGCCGTACGAGCCCTCCCCGATCACTCCGGTGGGCCCTGTGTCACCGACGACGGCGTAGCGGACCTTGCCGTCATGGATGACGGCGGCCACACCGCCGCCCTTGATCCCCGCCGTGGTGTAGTTCCACAGCGGACCCGGGCCGGGGACGACGACGTACGGCACCTCCGCGGAGTCCAGGTACTTGCCGTCCGACCCCTGGAACGCCGTCTGCGGCTGGAAGGAGGGGTCGGTCCTCGTGTTGCAGACGGTGCTGACCTGGCCGTCGCAGTCGATGTCCATGTCGGCTTCCCAGAACACGGCCTCGTCGGTCCCGCAGACCGGGACCGTGGCTGCGGCGCTCTGGTCCGTCCGGTACTTCCCCTGGGAGATCCGGGTGCAGTTCTGCACCTCGGCCAGCAGTTCGGCGGCCCCGACAGGGGCTTCCCCGCCTCCGGATGCCGCGGCGGGGAGTGTCGAGGCGAGCAGAGCGGCGCCGGAGAGCGCCGAGAGGACCAGCATGCGCGTACGCACCGTCGTGGATGCCCTTTCACTGGACACGAGGAACCCTGACGGGCTCCCTCCTTGCCGACGCGGCCCGGTGGGTGGTCAACAGGCCGCGTCAAGGCCTCGGGGCCGGAGCGGCGCCATGAATCGCGCCCTCCCGGCCCCGAGGCCCCTGCTGGCGCAGAGATGGGTCACGAACCGCCGCTCGGCGCTACCACCATGGCCGAGCCGCCACCGCGCCGCACCTTTTCGGCGGCCGCGAGCCAGCGTCCTCCGGGGAGGCGCTGGATGCCCGTGGCGGCCCCGATCTCCGGGTTCGCCTTGAAGACGTGCCCGAGGGCCTCCAGCTTCCCGCGCACCGGGCTGTCCCACAGCCCCGGCTCGATCTCGGTCGTGGCCGAGTTGCGCTGGCTGGCGCGTGGGGCGGCGATCGCCTCGACGAGCGGCAGCCCCCGGTCCACGTGGCCGGTCAGGGACTGCAGGACGGTCGTGATGATGGTGGCACCGCCCGGTGTTCCCAGGGCCAGTACGGGCTTTCCGTGCTCCAGCACGATCGTCGGCGAGATGGACGAGCGCGGGCGCTTGGCCGGGCCCGGCAGATTCGGGTCGTGGACCGCCGGATTCGCCGGCGCGAACGAGAAGTCGGTCAGCTCGTTGTTGAGCAGGAAGCCCCGCCCGGGCACGGTGATGCCGCTGCCGCCGGTCGACTCGATCGTCAGGGTGTAGGCGACGACGTTGCCCCACTTGTCGGCGGTGGTCAGATGCGTCGTGTTCTCACCCTCGTACGTCGTAGGGGCGGCCTCGCCCCCGGTGGCGCAGCGGGTGGGATCGCGCGGGTCGCCCGGAGGGAGCGGGCTGGTGAGCACCGCGTCGTCCTTGATGAGGCATTCGCGTGAGTCGGCGAAACGCTGGCTGAGCAGCTCCCGTGTCGGCACGTCCTCGAAGGCGGGGTCACCGACCCACCGGCCCCGGTCGGCGAACGCGATCCGGCTCGCCTCGATGAGACGGTGCAGGTACTGGGTCTCGCTCACCTTCGAAAGGTCCGTCGACTCCAGGATGTTGAGGGCCTCGCCCACGCTCGTACCCCCGGACGAGGACGGCGCGATGCCGTACACGTCGAGGCCCCGGTAGTCGGTCTTCGTCGGGGCCTGGCGCAGCGCGCGGTACGCCTTCAGGTCCCCCGTCGTGAGGTCTCCCGGACGCACCACCCGCGTCGCCGCCGGGTCGACGGGTGGCTTGCGCACCGTCGACACGATGTCCCGCGCCAGCTCACCCCGGTACAGCTCGTCGACGCCCTCGCGGCCCAGCGTCCTGTACGTGCGGGCGAGGTCGGGGTTCTTGAACACCGACCCGGTCACCGGCAACTGACCGCCGGGCAGGAAGAGTTCGGCGCTCGCGGGAAAGTCGGCGAACCGTGCCTGGTTGGCGGCCGTCTGGGAGCGGAAGGTCTCGTCCACGACGAACCCGTCGCGGGCCAGCCGCTCGGCCGGCTCGAGGAGCCGCTTGAGCGGCTTGCTCCCCCAGGCGTCGAGCGCCTTCTCCCAGGTGGCGGGCGTGCCGGGGGTTCCGACCCCCAGTCCGCTGGTGACGGCGTCGTTGAAGGGGATCGGCCGCCCGTCCTCCAGGAAGAGCGAGGAGTCCGCGCTGCGGGGTGCGGTCTCGCGGCCGTCGACGGTCTGTACGCGCCCCGTCCTCGCGTCGTAGTGGACGAAGTACCCGCCACCGCCGATGCCCGCCGAGTAGGGCTCGGTGACACCGAGCGCGGCAGCGGTGGCGACGGCCGCGTCAACGGCGTTGCCGCCCTTGCGGAGTACCTCGATACCAGCCGCCGAGGCGTCCGCGTCGACACTCGACACGGCTCCCCCGTAGCCCACCGCCAGCGGGGACTTGGGAGGTGGAGCGGGTGGCGCCGAGGCCGCGGGCGTCGCGGCCCCGAGCGAGCCGATGACGGCGATCACGACTGGGAACGACACATTCCGGCCGAGGGAACGACGCATCCGTACCTCCTGTGAAGAATCGTCCGCGCAGGGTAGCGCCGCACCACCCGTACCGTCAGGACCGCCTCGGCCACACGTTCGAACGGACCGCTGACATGGCCGCTCATGAATGACGACGTTCGCAACATCGTCCTGGGTCTCATGGCTGCCGGAGTAGGCGCCACCCCCGGCCGTAGGTGACCGCCTTTACCTCACGTCGTCTGCGCAGCCGAGGCAACTATTGGCGCGTCGTGACAGTTGCGGCGGGCGGCGGACGTTGGTCGCTCTTCCGGACAACCGGCGATCAACAGCAGGGCGGTGCGGCGTTCGCGTGGATCTTGCTGATTGCTGAACCGTTCCTCGGTCGGAAAACCAGGTGGCCCCAGCGGACCATCTGGGTAAGGTCGGGCAATGCCCAAGCTGAAGCCGCTGCATGCCGGCCATGCCCCGGCGGTCCTGGCCTTCGAGCTGGCGAACCGCGCCTACTTCGCTGCCTCGGTCCCCGACCGCGGCGACGACTTCTTCGAACAGTTCAACGACCGGTACAACGCCTCGCTGGCCGAGCACGAGGCGGGCATCTGCGCCTTCCACGTGCTCGTCGCCGAGGACGGCTCGGTACTCGGCAGGTTCAACCTGTACGACTTGGAGGACGGCACTGCCAGGCTCGGCTACCGGGTCGCGGAGCAGGTCGCCGGCCGCGGCGTGGCGACCACGACCGTCCGGGAGCTGTGCCGGATGGCGGCAGCGATGCACGGCCTGCGCACACTGCGGGCGGCCACCTCGCACGACAACGCCGCGTCCCAAAGGGTCCTGACCAAGGCCGGGTTCGTCCCCGCCGGCCCTGCCACCCCGGCCGATCTCGGCGGCAAGTCAGGCACCTGGTACCAGCGCGACCTCCAGCCGTAGGCCTTGATCTTGCTCGTGGGGGCGGCCGAGCGTTCCAGGACCGATGAGCCGAGGCCACCCGGACGCCATGCAGCGCCTGCTCGGCCGGACCCGATGGGATGCCGGCGCCGTGCGCGATGATGCGCGGGAGTATGCGGGTCGGCAACCTGTGCACCTGGCCCGACGTAAAAGGGTCCCTGTCTACGCCGCCAGAGCCTCGCCGAAGCGCGCGTACGCCTCCTCGCCGTACAGCACGAACCGGACCTCGGTTACCGGAGGCAGGGTGGCCTCGCGGACCGTACACACGGCGATCCGGGCACCGTCGTCGAGCGGCCACCCGTAGATGCCCGTCGAGATCGCCGGAAAGGCAACCGTCCGGGCTCCCACTTCTGATGCCACCCTCAGGGACTCCCGGTAACAGGAGGCCAGCAACGCGGAACGGTCCTCCGTTCGCGACCAGACCGGGCCCACCGTATGAACGACGTGCTCCGCGTGCAGCCGGCCGGCCGTCGTCGCCACGGCCTGCCCGGTCGGCAGGCCCTTCCCGTAGTGCGAGGCCCGCAGGTCGCGGCAGGCAGCGAGGATCTCCGGCCCGCCACGCCGGTGGATCGCACCGTCCACCCCACCACCGCCGAGGAGGGAAGAGTTGGCAGCGTTGACCAGCACGTCGGCGTGCTGCTCGGTGATGTCCCCGCGTACGAGGGTGATCATCGGTCGTGTCGTCATGCGGCCATTCTGCCGCCCGGTCACTCCGCCCCCGCCCCGCAGGGAAACCACCCACGGCGGATCACACGGCGGGGCCGGGGCCGGGAGCAGCGCAGGCGGGATGCCCACGGCGTGATCAGGCCCGGGCGCCGTCCACCTAGTCGGCGTTGATCAGCGCCTGGCGCAGCTGGATGACAACGTCCGGGTGGCCGGTCATATCCGCTGCGGCCTGAAGACGATCGCCCCACGCACCGGGAAGGGCGGCACCCCGCCGTCTGTCGACGACATGGGGCCGCCCTTCCGGCGGTCTGATCGGCAACGCCCCCTCACCTCTTCACGGACCGGTAGCGGGACGGCCGTTCCTCCGTGGGCGATGAGCCGCCTCCGCGCCCACGCCAGGCCGGTCATGCCGCCTGGTGGCCCTCGCCGGTCCTCGTCCGCATCGGCGCGACCCGGCCGGCTCACAGCTGACCTTCTCCCCCGGCGGACACGGGCAGGTCTTGTCCCGTGCCCGCGGTGCGGGGAGTGATCACCGACTGCTGCCGGGCGGACTCGGCGACGGCCTACCCCAGGCGGCCCGGCAGCACCGTTCCCGGTTCGGCGGCGGCTACGCCCGTCCCCTCCGTCTTCGGGTTGCGCCGCTGCCGTCTGGCCACCCAGGTGGCGAACCAGGAGAGCAGCATGCACATGCCGATGTAGATGGGTGAGATCACCATGACCACCGGGATGAACGGCAGGTCGTAGTCGAGGTTCGAGGCGATCAGCTTGCCCGCATGGAGGAACTCCTCGTACGTGATCAGATAGCCGAGCGAGGTGTCCTTGAGTGCCACCACCAGCTGGCTGATGATGGTGGGCAGCATCGCGCGCACGGCCTGCGGGGCCAGGACATGGGTGGTGACCTGCGTCTTGCGCATGCCCAGCGCGAACGCCGCCTCCCGCTGTCCACGCTCCACGGAGTTGATCCCCGTGCGGAACACCTCGGCGAGCACGGACCCGTTGTAGAGGGTCAGCCCGGCCACCAGCGCGGGCAGTGGCTGGACCTTCAGCGCGACGAAGATGAAGAAGATCATCACCAGCACGGGCATGGCCCTGAAGAACTCGACCAGCAGTGTCGAGATCCAGCGCACGGGCCCGTGGTCGGAGAGCCGGCCGACGGCGAGCAGCGCCCCGAGCGCCAGCGAGAGGACCGCGGCGTAGGCGAAGGCCTTGAGAGTGTTGCCGAGTCCGCGCAGCAGCAGCTCCTGAATGCCCTTGTACGTGAAGGGCGTCCATTTCTCGCTGGTGAACTGATCGGTGTCGAAGAGCAGATAGAGGATCCAGCCGAGCAGCGCGACGATCACGGCCGTCGAGATGACTCCGTAGGTGAAGTGCCGCTTGCGGGTGACCGGCCCGGGGATGTCGTAGAGCGCGGTGGCGGAGGTGGTGGAGTGGGTCATCGGGCGACTCCCCAGCGCTTCTCCAACACGTTGAAGAGCGCACTGATGGCGAGGGTGATGATCAGATATCCGACGGCGATCCAGACGAAGGACCAGATGATGCTGTAGCCGAGTTCGTTGAGGGTCTTGTAGGTGCCGAGCAGCTCGGTGACGCTGAAGGCCCCGGCGATCGCGGAGTTCTTGGCCAGGGCGATGAGTGTCGAGCCCACCGGGGGGATCACCGACCGGAAGGCCTGCGGCAGCACCACGTTGCCCAGGGTCTGCCCGAAGGACATCCCGAGGCTCCGGGCGGCTTCGCCCTGCCCCGTGGGCACGGTGTTGATGCCGGAGCGCAGGGCCTCGCAGATGAAGGCCGAGGTGTAACAGCCGAGGGCGAGGACCGCGAAGACCTGGAAGGGCAGGACCAGGCCGAAGCGCGGCAGTCCGAGCAGCACGGCGAAGAACAGCAGTGTCAGCGGGGTGTTGCGGAGCACCGCGACCCAGACGGTGCCGATCATCCGGAGCGAGCCGACGGGCGCGACCCGGAACGACGCCATGACGAAGCCGAGCACGAGCGCCAGGATCGAGGCGTAGACGGTGAGTTCGACGGTGCCGAGGAAGCCTTCGCCGTAGAGCGACCAGTTCTCTGTCAGTACGTCCATGGTGGTGTCCCGCCCCTCAGTTCGCCGGATAGCGGTCGATGGGCGGCGGTGTCGGCGCGGGTACCCCGGACAGGCCCAGAGTCGCTTCGAACGCCTTCTTCCAGTTGCCGTTCTTCTCGTTCTCCTCCAGTGCGTCGTTGAGCGCGAAGCGCAGCGCGTTGTCGCTGCGTGGTACGCCGATGCCGTAAGGCTCCTCGGAGAAGGGCTTGCCGACCACCTTCATCTCGTCCGGCGCCTTGGCCGCGAATCCCAGCAGGATGGCGTCGTCCGTCGTCACGGCGTCGACCTGGAAGGTCAGCAGGTTGTCGACGCAGATCGAGTAGGTGTCGTACGCGACGAGATCCGCCTCCGGGTAGTCGGCGGCGATGCGCTGGTACGGCGTGGAACCGGCAGCCGAACAGACGGTCTTGCCCGCCAGGTCCTGCGGTCCGTCGATGTCGTTCTCGTCCGTGCGCACCAGGAGCCCCTGGCCGGCCATGTAGTAGGGACCGGCGAAACCGACGAGCTTCTTTCGCATGTCGTTGATCGTGTAGGTGCCGACGTAGTAGTCGATCTGTCCGTTCTGGAGTGCCGTCTCACGGTTGGCGGAGGCGATGGTCCGGAAACGGATCCCGTCCGGCTCGAAGCCGAGCGAGGCCGCCATCATGCGCGCGATCTCGATGTCGAAGCCGGAGTAGACCCCGGTGGCCGGGTCCTTCTCGCCGAGGTAGGGCTGGTCCTCCTTGGCGCCGACGACGAGATGGCCACGCTTCTTGGCCTTCTTCCAGGTCTTCGACTCCGGCAGCTCGAAGCTGGTGTCGACCTTGTACTGGGGCAGCGCCCCGGCCTTCGGCCCCTTGACCGGCGGACTGCCCTCCCTGCCGCAGCCGGCAAGGAGCGCCGTGAGCAGGAGGCAGACCAGCACGGCCGCGATGTTCCTCGTACGCAACACGGTGCCCCCTGTTCAGTGCTTGAGGATCTTGGACAGGAAGTCCTTGGCGCGGTCGCTCTCCGGTGAGGTGAAGAAGTCCTCCGGGGTTCGGTCCTCGATGACGCATCCGTCGGACATGAAGACCACGCGGTTGGCGGCCGACCGGGCGAAACCCATCTCGTGCGTGACGACCACCATGGTCATGCCCTCCCTGGCGAGCTGCTGCATGACCTCGAGGACTTCGTTGATCATCTCGGGGTCGAGCGCGGAGGTGGGCTCGTCGAAGAGGAGCGCCTTGGGGTCCATGGCGAGGGCACGGGCGATGGCGACGCGCTGCTGCTGGCCGCCGGAGAGCTGGGCGGGGAACTTGTCGGCCTGCGAGGCGAGCCCGACCCGCTCCAGCAGTTCCCGGGAGCGCTGGTCGGCCTCGTCCTTCTTACGCTTGCGGACCTTCAGCTGGGCGAGCGAGACGTTCGCCAGCACGGTCTTGTGGGCGAACAGGTTGAACGACTGGAAGACCATGCCCACTTCGGCCCGGAGCTCCGCAAGTCCCTTGCCCTCCGCGGGTAGCGGCTTTCCGTCGATGGCGATGTGACCGGACTCGATCGTCTCAAGTCGGTTGATGGTCCGGCAGAGCGTTGATTTACCCGATCCGGAGGGGCCGATGACCACCACCACCTCCCCGCGGCCGACGGTGAGATTGATGTCCTGAAGTACGTGCAACTTCCCGAAGTACTTGTTGACGTCCCGCAGTTCGATCAACGGATCGACGGCCATACGCTGCCCTACCCACTTATCGCTGGTGTCGAGGTCAGCGCAAACTATCCGGGGTGGACACGCGCTTCGGGGCCGACACGCACCGGTGGCGCATAAGGCTTTTTATCGCGTTTTGGCCTCGGGGCCGCTCTCCGCGGACTCCGCGTACATCTCGGAGAGCTCGGGGCTGCCCGACATCGCCCAGTCCAGACCGGCGGCGACCACATCGATCTCGCGCCCCGACGTCAGCCGCACGACCGGCTTTCCGCCCGCCAGGATGTCCCAGGCGGCCCCGGGGACCGTGCGGACCAGCACGGTGCCGAGGTAGAGCCCGGCGTCGTTGCCCACCCAGGGCAGCTCCTCCGGGTCGTCGCGCCAGATGGGCGGCAGTTGGTCGAGCGCGGACAACGACGCGGGGCTGTCGTCGAGCTCGAGGCCGCACTGCCCTGCCGTGGCGCGCAGCAGCTCGCATTCCGCGAACAGCTCGGCGACGCCGTCCGGATCGATCTCGACGGCGGCCGCGAGAGCCATCTCGCGCGTACCGCCCTGGCGCTTACGCCAGTTGTCCAGAAAAGGGATGTTCATGCCACCAGGGTCCCATCCCTGACGCCTTCCGCACCGCAGGGCGCGCATCCGTACCGGTACCGGGACCCGCCCCGTACATGACCTGGCCACTTGTCTAAGGTACGGGCATGACGTCGCAGAACTATCTTTCCGGACTCTTCTCGCTGGAAGGCCGGGTCGCCGTGGTGACCGGCGGAAGCTCCGGCATCGGGCGGGCCATCACGGGGGCGCTCGCGCGGGCGGGCGCGAGTGTGGTGGTCGTGGCACGCAGGGAGTCGGAACTGGTGCGGACCGTCGGTGAACTCGACGCCGACGGCTGCCGGGCGGCCTGGGTGAGCGCCGACCTCGGGACCACCGAGGGCGTGCGTGCGGCCGGTGACGGTGCGGCGGCCGCGTTCGGTGAGCCCGACATCCTCGTCAACTGCGCGGGCGTCAACCTCCGGCCGCCGATGAGCGAGCTCGACGAGGACGTGTGGGACACCACGATGACGGTGAACCTCAAGGCCCCCTATCTGCTGGGCCGCAGGTTCGGCCCCGGCATGGCGGAGCGCGGCTTCGGGCGGATCATCCACATCACGTCCCAGCAGGCGCACCGGGCGTTCGTGCGAAGCGGGGCGTACGGCGTCTCCAAGGGCGCGCTGGAATCACTGGCGCGCTCGCAGGCCGAGGCATGGTCGCCGCACGGAGTCACCTGCAACACGCTGGTGCCCGGATTCGTCATGACACCGCTCAACCAGCAGCTGTCGTCGGACCCGGAGCGGGTTGCGGCGCTGGCCGCGCGCACGATGGTGGGACGCAACGGGCTGGCCGAGGACTTCGCGGGCGCCGCGGTGTTCCTGGCGAGCGCCGCCTCCTCGTACGTCACCGGACAGTCGCTCTTCGTCGACGGCGGGTTCTCGGTGCACTGAGCCGTCCGGTGACGCGGCTGCCGCCCCTGCAAGGGGCGGCGCCCGCGGCGCCCGGCGCGTGTCCTCCGTTTCGGCGGCGACCGCAGCGGCGACGTCGGACTACGCGATGTCCTCGTCGATGCCCAGCCATCCCGCGGCCACCGACCGCACCGTCAGACGTCGAGGTCCACGACCACCGGGGCGTGGTCGGATGCGCCCTTGCCCTTGCGCTCCTCGCGGTCGACGTAGCTGTCCTTGACCGCCCCCGCGAAGGGGGCGTTGCCGTAGACGAGGTCGATGCGCATGCCCTTGTTCTTCGGGAAGCTGAGCTGGCGGTAGTCCCAGTAGGTGTACGGGTGGTCGTACTTGAGGGGGCGCGGCACCACGTCGGAGAGTCCTGCCTCGCGCAGGGTGGCGAGCGCCTCCCGCTCGGCGGGGGTGACATGCGTGGCGCCCACGAACACCGCCGGGTCCCAGACGTCCTCGTCCGCCGGTGCGATGTTGAAGTCGCCGAGGACCGCGAACGGCAGCGTCCCCGCCGCGTCCGCGGCGACCGCCTGCCGCAGGGCCTCCAGCCAGCGCAGCTTGTAGGCGTAGTGGTCGTGGTCGACCTCGCGTCCGTTGGGGACGTAGACGGACCAGACGCGGACACCACCGCAGGTCGCCGAGATCGCCCTCGGCTCCTGCACGCCCTCGTAGTCAGGGCCGTCGGGCAGGCCCGTCACGACGTCGGTGAGACCGACGCGGGAGAGCAGCGCGACGCCGTTCCACCGGCCCGTGGCGTTGACCGCCGCCTCGTAACCCGCCTCCCGCAGCGCTTCGGCGGGGAACTGCTCCAGCGTGCATTTGGTCTCCTGGACGCACAGCACGTCGGTGCCGCTGCTCTCCAGCCAGGCCAGCAGCCTCGGAAGCCGGGCGGTGATCGAATTGACGTTCCACGTGGCGATGCGCATGCAGTAAACCTAACCGCTCCCACTGACAGCCGGGTCAGAGGCGGGTCGCGTCGCCGGGGGCCAGCCGGCCGTGGTCCGTGCCGCCCAGGGCGCCGATCTGGTTGTCGTAGATCGGACGGGCGAGGTCGGTGAGCAGTGCGTCGTGGATGTCGATGGCGCGGCGCGGCTTCACCTCGCGTACGTAGTCGATGACCTCCGAGATCTTGTTCCAGGGGGCCATGACCGGCAGCATCAGCGTGTCCACCGGGTGGTCGGGGACCGTGAGGGCGTCGCCCGGGTGGAAGACGGAACCGTCCACGAGGAAACCGATGTTGGTGACCCTCGGGATGTCAGGGTGGATCACCGCGTGCAGTTCGCCGTGCACCTGTACGTCGAGCCCCGCGGCGGTGAACGTGTCGCCGTGGCCCACCGTGTGCACCCGCCCCGGGAACGCGGCCGACACCTGCTCGGCCACACTGCGCAGGGTCCACACGCGCGCGGCGGGGTTGGACTCCAGCGCGGCACGCAGCCGGGCCTCGTTGAAGTGGTCGGGGTGTTCGTGCGTCACCAGGATCGCGTCGGCACCGACCGCGGCGTCGTCCTCGGTGAACCCGCCGGGGTCGATGACGAGCGACTGCCCGTTCCGCTCCAGGCGGACGCAGGAGTGGGTCTTCTTGGTGAGCGTCAGAGACGAAGCGTTCATGCACCCATACTGCTACGCGGGCGGGGTCGTTTCCTCCTGGATCACGGACTGGGCGATCTCGAACGCCGCGCCCGCCGCGGGGATGCCGCAGTAGACGGCGGTCTGGAGCAGCACCTCCTTGATCTCGACGGGGGTGAGCCCGTTGCGCAGGGCGGCCCTGACGTGCTGGGCGAGGCCGCCCAGGTGTCCGGATGCGACGACCGCGGTGAGGGAGACACAGCTGCGGGCCTTGCGGTCGAGCCCCTCCCTGCTCCAGATCTCACCCCAGGCGTAGCGGGTGAGGAGCTCCTCGAAGTCCTCGGTGAAGCCGTCCGACGCGGCCGCCGCGGCATCCACGTGGGCATCGCCCAGCACCTCGCGCCGGACCTTCATCCCCCGGTCGTACCGGTCGCTGCGTCCCGTCGGCGAGGCGTCGGGCAGTTCTGCCGCGGGGGCGATCTCCGCGACGGGTACGACGGGGGCGAACGGGGCGGCGAAGCCGGGGGAAGGCGGTACGGGGATCGACGCCGCGGTGTCCTGCCAGGCGGTCGAGAAGTGCATGAGCAGCAGGTCGGTGACGGCGGCCGGCTGCTCGACCGGCGCCAGGTGGGAGGCTCCGGGTACGAGGGCGAGCCGGGCGTCCGGGATGCCGGCGACCAGGGTACGGGCCTCGGCAGGGCCGGTGACCTTGTCCTCGGCGCCGACCAGGACGAGGGTCGGTACCCCGATCCGGGGCAGTTCCGTACGGATGTCGAAGGCGGCCAGGGCCTCGCAGGAGGCGATGTAGCAGCCGGGGTCGGTGGTGCGGACCATCTGGACGGCCCACTCGACGATGGCAGGCTGGGCGGCGGCGAAGCCGGGCGTGAACCAGCGTTCGGGGGAGGTCCGGGCGATCGGCTCCAGGCCGTTGCTCCGGACGATCACTCCGCGCTGCCGGAACTCGTCGGCCGTGCCGAAGCGCGGCGACGCGGCGACGAGCGCCAGGGCTGCGACCCGGTGCGGGTGGCGGAGCGCGAGGTCGGCACCGACGGCGCCGCCGATGGAGCAGCCGGCGTAGCCGAAGCGCTGCACCCCGACGCTGTCCAGCGTGGCGAGGAGGCGGTCGGCGAGGTCGGAGACCGCGGCGGCGGGATGCGCGGGGGCTCCGCCGTGCCCCGGCAGGTCGTAGCGGAAGATCCTCCAGTGCCGGGAGAGCTCGGGTATCTGGCGGTCCCACATGTGCCATGTGGTACCCAGAGACGGCCCGATCACCAGGACCGGAGCGTCTTCTGGCCCGTCAAAGCGGTATTGCATGGTGTTCGGTGGTGTCTCGGTCACCCGGAAAACCCTCTCATCTGTCACGAGATGTCACATCGCCGGGGTGGACCTAGCCAGTCTCGGCTCTCTCACGATGCCAGCTCCGGCGCCGGGACCCTCAAGAGACCGGTGTGGCTCACCGGCATGTGCCCGTGTCCGGGGTCATCCTGGCGTGCCCTTCCCCAGGTGGCTCGAGTTGCGCGCCTTCCCACGTAGAACGCTTGGCGGTAGCCGGATGAGCCCTCCAGGACTCCTGCCGACCACAACCAAGTGCCGGACTCCGGATCCACCTCAATCTTGCCGCCTATCAGGCTCGGCGAGACGCTCGGCACGCAGACCTCGTGGCTCACGCTTGCCCCTCTTCCGCAGCCCCGTGCAGGCCGTCCCACGTGGTGGCGGCCCCACGAGGATCCTCTACATCCGGCTTGACATACCACCGCTCAATGCGGGTTGATCATGAAGTCGGCGTGTGCGACAACGAAAGGCAGAGCGGGGCCGCCCTGCCCAAGGACAGAACGACCCCGCCGATGGGGCCGAAGGCCCCTGCTTGGAACGACCGTCAGCGCCCTGTGGCCTCCTGAACCGGGAACGCACGCGCCCAGGCGATGAACTCATCCGCTACGGGATAGTCCATCTCCACACCGGCCAGCGTGGCCTCCAGCGCGGCCGGAGGTACCCGGTCGACGTTCAGGAGCACCTCAGCCCAGCCTGGCGGACGCCGGTGACGAAACCCGCTGGATCGCGCCTTCATCTCAGCGTTCAGGACATCGCGGTCGAGGAACCTCCGCATCTGCGGAAACGTGTGTTCACGCAGCATCGCGAGCAGTTCTCCCGCGCACACGTCCGGATCCATGTCGGGCCCGTATGCCCAGTTGCCGCGGGCGGGCATGTCCGCAGTCGGATCCAGAGCGACACCTGCCGGCGGGATCAGGTCCCAGTGCAGCATCGCCTCACTCGCGTCCGGGGCCTTGTCCCTGGCCTGATCCCAGTGCTGACGATGGGCCCAGGCCCGCTGCGGAGCGGGAACGATCGACACCCGCGCGAAGAAGACCTCCCGGCGCAGATCGATCCGGTGCGGATGGAACTCCACCAGCGCACAGTCACCGTTTCCCCCGAAAAGGCGGAAGACCTTGGTCCCGTCCGGGACGAGCCCAGCCTCCTTGGCGGCTGGCACGACATGCCGACGCCGCCAGGCACTCTGCGAGATCATTACCGCCTCCTCCTTCCGACCATCATGCCGCCAGCTCGAACACGGCCGCGGTAACGCCCAGCGAATTGGCGGCGCCCGTCGCCGCAGCACCGGCCTCGGCCAGCGACTTCGACGACCTCTGGGACACCGTTCGTCAGATGGTCAAGGATGCGAAGAAGGCCAGGAAGAACCTTGGGATCAAGCCCCCTGCAACAGGACGACAGGAGTGCACCCCCACGCGCGGGTGCTGTCAGCTGTCCGCGCTGCTGCCGGCGACGACGCAGGAGCGACTGCTCTCCCAGCCCCACCCGTCACCGTCCGGGTCGGACGAACTGCCGTTGGCACAGTACGGGTACCCGTTGGGGGCAGTGCCGCTGCCCGTGTCTCCCCCGCCGCCGTAGACGGTCGCGGTCTCGGAGGTGGCGGCGATGCCGTTGGCGCCGTTGATGAAGCGGTTACCCCAGGTCGTCAGGGAGTTCGCGTCGAAGCCGTTGACCATGTCGAGGTACTCGACGCCGCTGCCGTTGCCGCTCCAGGACCAGCCGACGTACCCCACGCCCAGGGACTGCGCGGTCGCCATGATGGCGTCCTCGTCCGGGTTTCCGTCGCTGTGCTGGTCACCGAACTCGCCTACGACGATGGCCAGTTCGTTGTCGGTGAAATGGTGCAGGTAGTCCTGCACCTCGGCGGCCGTGTCGTAGACGCCGTACATGTGGATCGAGAAGATGGTGTTGCGGTCGGGATCGGATGCGAAGACCGAGGCCGCGTTGTCCCGCATCGTCCCGGACCAGTCCTGGCCCCAGTTGGGGGCGTCCACCATCAGAGCGTGGTCGATGCCGGCGTTCCTCAGCTTGCTGATCGCGCTCTTCGTCGCGCCGGTCCATGCCGAGGCGTTCGTGTTGCCGTACGGTTCGTTGCCGATGTTGACGACGACGTAGTCCTCCTGCCCCTCGAGCGCGCTCTTCACGCCGATCCAGTAGTCGGCAGCCTTCTCCAGGGTGGTGGCCGCGCCGTCCTCGCCGTATCCGGTGGTGTCATGCACCTCCAGCACACAGATGACCTTGCTGGCCTTGCACTGGCCGATGAGGGCGGAGACCTGGGAGACACTTGTCTTCGTCCACCGGTCGCCACTTCCGAGGACGACGCGGACGGTGTTGGCGCCCTTGGCCGCTATGTCGGCGATGGCGGTCGTCTGCTCGGGATACCAGGCGTAGGCGTGGTTGACGCCGCGCATGACGAACTCGTTCCCGTTCGCCTCGACCACGTCTCCGTTACTGACTCGGATACCGGTGGGCGCGGCCTCGGCCTCGCCGACGGAAGGGCCGACGATCGAGCCCAGCAGGCCCAGGGCGGCGGCGAACGCCATGCCGGCCGTCGTGATCAGGGTGCTTCCCGGCTTTCGCATTTCTCTCCTCGGATACCAATGCGGGTGCGTGGACGGGTACGGAGCGGGACGAGACCGTGGGACGGCGACAACCCACCTGACAACGATGTCTGGCGGCCGCACCGGCCCATGAGGGCACGCTTGGTGAGCGCCGCATGCACTTCGGAGGGGCATGCACCGAGGGCAGACTTCGCAGGCGTCGTGATGGTGGGGGTAGCGCCGGACAACTGACTTCGACCAGCTGCGACTTCGGCCGGATGCGGCTCGAACGGGCTGTCGCCACACCATGAGGCACCGGGTGTTACGCCCCTGTCAATAGCGGGTTCGCGATCCGTCCACCAAGCACAAAATCCCTCATTGAACTAAACCGCTAAACGCCCTGGCCATCCCTATCGCGCACGAAGAAGTGGCCATCGAGCAGCAAAAACAGAGGCATCGCGACTGATTGACAGTCACACGACCCAGCCCTACGTTCCTGCTCGGTAAACCGGTACAGGGCCGGAGTTCACCTCGTCGAGCCGCCGAGGCCGGCCCGTCCGCCTGCCGTACCCTTCCGAGGCTGCGGTCCGCCCCCTTCGGACGAAAGAGACGCGATGCGCACTCACCCTCGTACGAACCAGGCTTCCCAGGCCCTGGTGGTCCTGCTTCTTGCCGCTTTGGCGGGCATCGGCCCGACACTCGTGCGCCCCGCCCCGGCATCGGCTGTCGACGACCCCTTCGCGACGCGTTGCGGTACCCGCATCTGCCTCGACGGCGAGGAGCACTACGTCGCCGGGGCCAAGGCGTACGACCCGTTCACCTTCGGTTCGGGCTCCGGCGACACGGAGGCGGAGCACATGGACAAGGCGCGCATCGACGCCCACTTCGCCCGCATGCGTGACGACGGTGTCGATGTCGCGCGGCTCCGGATGTTCAGTCACGAGGACTGGCGCGGCTTCGAGAAGGGCGAGGGGGTGTACAGCGAGCAACAGTTCGTTGCTTCACCTCCTGCAAGAACCACGTGAGCCATGCGCCGAATCGGACGAACCACTACTCGGGCGTCAAACACAAGGATGATCCGACGACCTTCGCCTGGGTTCTCATGAATGCGCCGCGTCACTAGGGCGTGTCTCTTCGATCAGGTAGTTCGTTGTCCTGGGCATGCTCAGCAGAGGGGATCTGACGGACGGTGAGTGGGCAGTGCTGGAGCCGCTGCTGCCGGTGAGCAACAACCGGTGCGGCCGGTGGCGAGATCACCGGCAAGTGATCAACGGCATCATTCATCGGCTCAGCTCCGGGGTTCAGTGGCGTGAGCTGCCCAAGCGCTTCGGCCCATGGAAGACCGTCCACAAGCGGCATCTGCTGTGGTCGGCCGACGGTACCTGGGAGATGCTCCTTCAACACGTCCAAGCCGCTGCCGGTGTCGAGGGAGACCTCGACTGGAACGTCAACGTTGACTCCACCTCCGTGCGCGCCCACCAGCATGCCGCCGGTGCCCTCAAGAAGCCGCCGCCTGCCCCCGCCGACTCATCAAAAGGGGCGCCACAAAGATCAGTTCACCTGCGCGCGCACATCACCCTGCGGCTCCGGCCGGAGGAGGCGGTGCGCCGGGCGAGGCTCTCGGCCGTTCCCGCGGCGGGCTGACCACCAAGATCCACGTAGCTGCGGAGGGCCGCTGCCGCCCGTTGTCCCTGCTCACCACGCCGGGGCAGCAGGCGGACTGCACTCAGTTCGAACCGATCATGGACAAGATCCGCGTTCCCCGCACAGAACTCGGGCGACCCCGCCGCACCCCGGACAGCATCTCCGCCGACAAGGCTTACAGCAACCGCAAGATCCGTGCTTACCTCCGCAAGCGCGGCATCCGGCACGTGATCCCCGAGAAGAAGGACCACAAGGCCGCCCGCCTGCGACGGGGGTCGCGCGGCGGGCGCCCGCCGGGCTT
>NZ_MAPV01000157.1 GCF_001700505.1 Streptomyces mutomycini | reverse complement strand
GTACGTCACAGCCATGGCCACGGCGCCGCCGGCCATGTTCCGCGAGACCGCACGTCCCACCGCCGCCTCGCCCAGCCGGGCGCTCCACCAGCCGGTGAGCGCCAGGGCCGTGAGCACCGACACCACCGTGACGGCCAGCCTCAGCGAGGCCGGCGGCAGCACGATGGCCAGGAGGGGCAGCAGCGCGCCCACCGTGAAGGCCAGGAAGCTCGCCCCCGCCGCGTGCCACGGGTTGGTCAGTGCGTCCGGGTCGATGCCCAGCTCGACCTCGGCGTGGGCGCGCAGCGCGTCGCGCTTCGTGAGCTGGACCGCGGCCTCCCGGGCGAGCCGGTTGCTCAGCCCCTTCTCCTCCAGCAGTCCGGTCAGCTCGGCGAGCTCGGCCTCCGGGGTCTCCTCCAGTTCCCGTTTCTCCGTCGCGAGCGCCGCCTCCTCGGAGTCGCGCTGGGTCGACACCGACACGTACTCGCCCGCCGCCATCGACATGGACCCGGCCAACAGGCCGGCCAGGCCCGCCGTCAGCAGGGTGGAACGGTCCCCGGTGGCCCCGGCCACGCCGACCACGAGTCCGGCCGTGGAGACCACCCCGTCGTTGGCACCGAGCACCGCGGCCCGCAGCCAGTTGAGCCGGGTGCCGAGCCCGCTCCCGTGCGGTTCGTCGTGGGGCTGCGCCTGTGTGTCCGTCACCCCGGGAGCCTCTCACCACGCTCCGCCCGGGTGCATCCCCGACCCGCGTCCGCGGCGCCTCGGCCAACTCCACGGCACCCTGTCCGGGTTCACCGCCGAAGGTGCCCGGATAGGCCACTGTCGGTCCCGGCCCGTATTCTCTGTGACCATGCTCGACGACCGTCAGACCGCAGCGCCGTGGCCGGCCGCGTATCCCCAGGGGTACGCGGTCGTCGACGTGGAGACCACCGGACTCGCCCGCGACGACCGGATAATCTCCGCTGCCGTGTACCGCCTGGACGCGAGAGGTGAGGTCGAGGACCACTGGTACACGCTGGTCAACCCCGAGCGGGACCCCGGACCGGTCTGGATCCACGGGCTGACCAGCGATGTCCTGGAGGGCGCACCGCTCTTCCCGGAGGTCGCCGCGCAGTTGTCCGAACGGCTCGCCGGACGGGTGCTCGTCGCCCACAACGCCGCCTTCGACTGGTCGATGATCGCCCGGGAGTACGCGCGGGCCGCGGTCACCGCGCCCGTCGAGCAGCGGCTGTGCACCATCGCGCTCGCCAAGGAGCTGCGGCTCCCCCTGCCCAACCACAAGCTGGAGTCGCTGGCCGCGCACTTCGGCGTGGTGCAGCAGCGCGCGCACCACGCGCTGGACGACGCGCGGGTGCTGGCCGAGGCGTTCCGGCCGAGTCTGCACGCGGCGGCCAGGGACGGGATGCGGCTGCCGCTCCTGGAGTGCCGTCCGCTGACCGAGTGGTACGACTCCCCGGTCGTCCCGCGCGCCGGCTACCGGCCGTCGCAGGGTCAGGGCAGCTGGCGGCCCTCCCGGAAGCGCCCCGCGTGTCCGTATCCCAACCCCGGGCGCTACGAGTCGGACAAACCCCTCATGCAGGGCATGCGGGTGGCCTTCTCCGGGGACACCTCCATCGACCGTGAGCTCCTGGAGGACCGCGCCGTCGAGGCGGGCCTGCACGTGGCGACGAGCGTGTCGCGGCTGACGAGCCTGCTCGTCACCAACGACCCGGACTCGGCGACGTCCAAGACCGTGAAGGCGAAGTCGTTCGGCACCCCGGTCCTGGAGGAGAGCGCCTTCACCCATCTGCTGAGGGACGTGGCACCGGCCAGGACGGTCATCGTGCCGAAGCCGTCACCGTCATCGGAGTGAACCGGCGGCGATTCGACCGGCATCGGCTCGCCCGCCGCCGCCCGGCGCCCCACCCTGTGGCGCATGGCACGTTGTGAGGTTTGCGGGAACGACTACGGGATGTCCTTCGAGGTGCACGCGCAGGGCGCGGTGCATGTCTTCGACTGCTTCTCCTGCGCCATCCACCGCATGGCGCCCATCTGTGAGCACTGCCGGGTCCAGGTCATCGGCCAGGGCGTCGAGGCCGCCGGCCACTGGTACTGCGGCGGCCACTGCGCCCGCGCCGAGGGAAGGGCGGGCATCGTGGACAAAGTATGACGGGCTGTCCCGTCCGCACGGGGGACCCTCCGTGCCGCACCCCATGACCCCGGTTGTACGGTCATGGGGTGTACCGCTTCCTGTTGACCCGGCAGTGGGTGATCCTCACCCTCCTCGTCCTCGCCATGATCCCCACGATGGTGGAGCTGGGTTTCTGGCAGCTGCACCGGCATGAACACCGGGTCGAGCAGAACGCGCTGATCACGCGGAACCTCGAGGCGGACCCGGCCCCGGTCACCCGCCTCACCAATCCCGGGCACACGGTCCCCCGCTCCGACTACTGGCGCGCGGTGACGGCCACCGGGACGTTCGACACCGAGCACGAGGTGGTCGTACGCCGCCGTACCTCGCAGGACGAGCGCATCGGCGTACTGGTCCTGACCCCGCTGGACCTCAAGGGCGGCGGAACCGTTCTGGTCAACCGCGGCTGGGTCCCGGCCGCGGACGACCAGCAGGCCTTTCCCGAGGTCCCCGCCCCGCCGGGCGGCGAGGTCACCGTCACGGGCCGGCTCAAGGCGGACGAGACGACGAGCGCCAGCGGTATCAAGGACCTCGACGGTCTGCCCGACCGCCAGGTGATGCTGATCAACAGTTCCCAGCAGTCGCATCTGCTCGGCCGTCCCGTGCTGGGCGGGTACCTCGAGATGACGGGCCCCGAACCCGCCGACGGCAGCCCCGAGATGATCGCCGCCCCCGACGACGGGTCCATCGGCCCTCACATGGCGTACGCCGTCCAGTGGTGGCTCTTCGCCGCCGGGGTCCCCGTCGGCTGGGTCGTCCTCGTACGCCGTGAGAAGCGCGACCGCGAAGAGGCCGCCGAGGAGAGCGGGACGACGGCGCAGCCGGAACCGGCGAGCGCCTGAGGCGGTCACGCCCCTCTGTTCGCACCGGTTTCGCTGCTTAGCGGAGCTCGGGTTCGGGAAGACGCCAGAGCGTGACCCCACGTATCGAGGACTACGCCATCATCGGCGATCTCCAGACCGCCGCTCTGGTCGGCAGGAACGGTTCTGTCGACTGGCTGTGTCTGCCACGCTTCGACTCGGGCGCCTGTTTCGCGGCGCTGCTCGGCGACGAGGACAACGGCCACTGGCGCATCGCCCCGCAGGGCACGGACAGCACGGACACCTGTACCCGGCGCGCCTACGCGGGCGACTCCCTGGTCCTGGAGACCTTCTGGGAGACCAGGACCGGGACCGTCAAGGTCATCGACTTCATGCCGCAGCGCGACAAGGCGCCCGACATCATGCGGATCGTCGAGGGCGTCAGCGGCAGCGTCGACATGAGTTCCGTCCTGCGGCTGCGGTTCGACTTCGGCTCCGTCGTCCCGTGGATGCGCCGCTCGCACGGCCACCGGGTGGCCGTCGCGGGCCCCGACTCCGTCTGGCTGCGCAGCGAGCCCCCGGTGAAGACCTGGGGGCAGCAGTTCAGCACCTGCTCCTCCTTCACGGTCGCCGAGGGCGAGTCCGTGGCCTTCGTGCTCACGTGGCACCCCTCGCACTCCCCCCGCCCCAAGCTGATCGACCCCCACAAGTCGCTGAAGCACACCCTCAGCGACTGGGCGAAATGGTCGGCGAAGTGCACCTACCACGGCCCGCACAGGGAAGCGGTGCTCCGCTCCCTGATCACCCTGAAGGCGCTCACCTACGCTCCCACCGGCGGAATCGTGGCGGCGCTCACGACGTCGCTGCCGGAGGAGATCGGCGGCGTACGGAACTGGGACTACCGCTACTGCTGGCTGCGGGACTCCACCCTCACCCTGGGAGCCATGATCTCGGCCGGGTACGTGGAGGAGGCGGCCGCGTGGCGGGACTGGCTGCTGCGTGCGGTGGCCGGTGACCCCGCGGACCTCCAGATCATGTACGGGCTCGCCGGGGAGCGCAGACTCCCCGAGACGGAGCTGACGTGGCTGAGCGGCTACGAGAACTCGCTGCCGGTCCGCACGGGCAACGCGGCGGTACGGCAACGGCAGCTCGATGTGTACGGCGAGGTCATCGACTCGCTCAGGGTGGCCCGCGCCGCCGGACTCGACGACAAGCCCCATGCCTGGAATCTGCAGCTCAGCCTGCTCGGCTTCCTGGAATCCACCTGGCGCGAGCCGGACGAGGGCCTCTGGGAGGTGCGCGGCGAGCGCCGCCACTTCGTGCACTCCAAGGTGATGGCCTGGGTCGCGGCCGACCGCGCGGTGCGCACCCTGGAGGAGAACCCCGGCCTGCCGGGCGACGCCGACCGGTGGCGGACGATGCGGGACGCCGTGCACGCGGAGGTCGTCGAGCGGGGTTACGACCCCGTACGCAACACCTTCACCCAGTACTACGGCTCCCGGGAGCTGGACGCCTCGACGCTGCTCATCGTGCGCACCGGCTTCCTGCCGCCCGACGACCCGCGGGTGGTCGGGACGGTCGACGCGGTGCGGGACGAGCTCGCCCACGACGGCCTGATCCGCCGCTACAGCACCGAGGGCACGGCGGTGGACGGCCTCCCCGGCGACGAGGGGGCTTTCCTCGCGTGCTCGTTCTGGCTGGTCGACGCCCTCCTGCGGACGGGCCGCAGGGACGAGGCCGAGGAGCTCTTCGCTCGGCTGCTGGACCTGCGCAACGACGTCGGACTGCTGGCCGAGGAGTACGACCCGGTGGCCCGGCGCCAGCTCGGCAACTACCCGCAGGCGTTCAGCCACGTCGGCCTGGTGAACAGTGCGGTCGACCTGGCCGGTGAGGACTTGGCAGGATAGGGCCATGGATCTTGGACTGAAGGACCGTGTGTACATCGTCACCGGCGCGACCCGCGGGCTGGGCAACGCCACCGCGCGCGCCCTCGCCGCCGACGGTGCGAAGGTGGTCGTCTCCGGCCGGGACGAGAAGAGCGCCGCCGAGGCAGCCGCCGAACTGGGCCCCGACGCGGTCGGACTCGCCGCGGACAACGCCGACCCGATGGCCGCCCGTCGGCTGGTGGACGCCGCGAAGGAACGCTTCGGCAGGCTGGACGGCATTCTGATCAGCGTCGGCGGCCCTGCGCCGGGCTTCCTGGCCGACAACACGGACGACCAGTGGCAGTCCGCGTTCGAGTCGGTCTTCCTCGGTGCCGTGCGTCTGGCCCGTACAGCGGCCGAGTCGCTCGGCGAGGGCGGCGTCATCGGCTTCGTCCTGTCCGGGTCGGTGCACGAGCCGATCGCCGGCCTGACGATCTCCAACGGACTGCGCCCCGGCCTCGCCGGCTTCGCCAAGTCCCTCGCCGACGAGCTGGGCCCGCGCGGTATCCGGGTCGTCGGCGTGCTCCCGTCCCGGATCGACACGGACCGGGTGCGCGAACTCGACGCCCTGTCGGGCGACGCGGAGGCGTCCCGTGCGGCCAACGAGGCGCGCATCCCGCTGCGCCGCTACGGCACCCCGGAGGAGTTCGGGAAGACCTCGGCCTTCCTGCTCTCCCCGGCCGCCTCCTATCTCACGGGCATCATGGTGCCGGTCGACGGCGGCGCACGGCACGGCTTCTGACGCCGCGGCTCCGGGGCCGGGGCGTCAGTTCACCCGCTCCGCGCGGTGCTTGACCGCCCTCAGACGGACCTCGGCGGGCAGCTCCTCAAGCCCTGCCGAGGTCCGCGCGTGGGCCAGCGCCCCCTCGGAGAGGCCACGCAGCGCCGTCCCCGGTGCCGCGTGCGGCTCCATCAACAGGCGGACACGGGCCCTCGGGGCGGTGCGCCGGCCGGTCAGCGCGACCTTGGCGTCGGCCACCCCGTCCAGGGCACCGGCCTCGTCAGCGAGCGCGCCTTCCAGTGCCCTGCCGCGCAGGAGAGCGCCCTCGCCGTCGCCGCTGTCGACCAGCACCTCGGAGAGGCGCCCGCGGCGCAATTGGGCGAGGAGCCACCACAGCGCGAGGACCACCAGGACGGCCAGGACCGCGATGACGGTGGGCCACCACCAGCCCTCGTCGCGCCACCGGGTCCGGTCGGCCTCGCTGAGCAGTACGTCTCCCTTGCCGTCGAACGGCCACCAGGAAGGTACGGACAGACCCAGCCCCGTCGCGAGGACGGCGCCGCCGAGGACGAGGAGGACCAGTCCCGCGAGGCCGAGCAGGACCCGGTTGACGGTTGTGATCACGGGGTCACCCCTTCTTCGCCGGCCGGCGCACGTGCACGGAGAGGCCGGGCGGCCGCGCCAGGCCCAGTTCACTGATGGCCCTGCCCAGGACGGAGTCCAGGTCGGCCCTGACGTCGTCGAGTTCGCGGAAGTGCGAGAGAGCTCGCACGGTGGCCTTGCGGCGGCTCATTTTCACCCGGACGGACTGCACACCGGCCACCTCCACGGCCCGGTCGCGCAGGACGAAGGCGGCGGCGGTCCGGTCGAGCCCGGCCCGCACACCGGCATGCCGGCGGCTCATGGGGAGCACCGCGCGCTGGCCGGGGGTGAGGGCCAGGAGAAGCAGCCAGAGGCCGAGTGCGGCCGCCAGGGCTGCTCCCGCGAGGACCCACACGTCGTCGAGGTGACGGGTCGCCAGGTCGTCGGCGACGGTACGCCGCCACTGCATGGCCGGGTGGTCGGCACGCACCGCCGCGATGTCGTAGAGCAGAAGCCCCGCGCCGCCGAGGACGATCAGGGCCACCAGCGCCGCCGGAATCCTGCGCCCGGACCAGAATCGGCCGGCTCTGCCGCCCGGCTGGTGGTCCGGCACGGGGACGGGCTCGTACGTCGAACCCGACGCGGACTGGTCCATTTCCAGCACACCGCCTGCCGGCGCCTGTTCGACGGTGGGCAGACGCCTCGTGCTGTTCTCCGGGTCCTGGGGCTCGCTCATCGGATGCTCCCCTCCGGTGCGGCGCCCGGATGCAGCCGTTCGACCTGCACCGCGACCTCGGGCACCTCCATCCCCGCCAGTGCTCTTACCCGCTCGGCCACGCGGCGACGCACCGCCCCGCACTGTCGGCCGATGTCGCAGGGGTAGACCAGGTCGAGGCTGACCCTGACCCGGGCGGCGCCGCGGTGCACGGTGACGGTGGCGCGGGGCGGGGCGGCGTCCTGGGGCCGCACGTCGACGGCCTCCTTCGCCGCCTGCGCGGCGATCTTCGCGACGACCCGGTCGGCGATCCGGGTCTGCCCGCGCCCGGAGGCGTCGACCCGGCCTGTCAACGCCGTCACCTTCGCCGGTCGCCGCGCTCGCGACTCCGGAAGAAGTCGCCGGGTTCCAGGTCACCGTCCAGGAAGCGGCCGGCGACGAAGCCGACCGCGCCCAGCGCGGCCACCAGCAGAAAGGCCCCGAACCCGCCGAAGTATCCGGCGAAACCGAGCGCCATGCCGGCCACCAGGCCGACCACAGCCATGCTCATCGTGTACTCCTCAAGTGCCGGGCGGGAGAGGTCTACTGGACGCGCGACTCGGAAGTGTCCTCGTCGTCGTCCTCGTCGGGCAGTTTGACATCGCTCACGGCGATGTTGACCTCGACGACTTCCAGGCCGGTCATCCGCTCGACCGCCGCGATGACGTTCTCGCGCACGTCGCGGGCCACCTCGCTGATCGCCACGCCGTAGACGACGACGATCTCCAGATCGAGGGCGGCCTGCGATTCGCCGACCTCCGCCTTGACCCCGCGTGACACGGACTTGCTGCCGCCGGGAACGCGGTCGCGGACCGCGCCGAACGTCCGGGAGATGCCGCTGCCCATCGCGTGGACACCGACGACGTCCCGTGCCGCCATTCCGGCGATCTTCTCGACCACACCGTCGGCGATGGTGGTGCGGCCTCGGGTCGCGGGGGCTCCCCCGCCGCGCTTGCTGAACTGGCTCTGCCTGCCGTCGTCTCCGCCGGACACACTGCCGGGGCTGTCGGGCCGGTTCCGCTGCGGGTTCTCGGTCATCGCCGCTCTTCCCTTCGGGGCGGGGGTGAACTTCCGTGGCCCACAGTAAGTGCGCTTGCCCGGTCCCGCGCCGCGAATGCGGCAGGGTGGAGCAATGACAACAGCTGACCGCCCGCACCGGGCCGACGGATGGGCGTCCGCGGTACGCCAACGACTCGGCCTGGGCCGATTGCTCCCTCTGGGCGGCCCCGCCGACTGCTCCTGGATCGCCGAACGGGCGGCCGCAGCAGTGCTGCGGGACGCCGCGGCCGGGTCGGGGGCCGTGCTGGGGACGCTCAGGATCGGCCTGGCCGGCCCGGACGACGCCCCGGAGCCGGTGGCACCCGGGCCTCCCAGCGCTCTGCCGCCGGGCCCGCTGCGGATCGAGGCCGGTTTCGCGGCGACTGCGCGGCGGCCGCTGCACGCCACCGCGGACGCGTTGCGCGCGGCTCTGCTGACAGCTGCGGCCCAGCGGCTCGGCCTGGCGGTCGACGAGGTGGACCTCCGGGTGACGGAACTCCTGGCCCAGGAGCCCCGGCCGGCTGCGGAGCCGACCGCCGACCTCCATGCGGCAGAACCGGACGGGGCCGCCGGGACGGCGGCGGCCGGGGTCCCGGGCGTCGTGTCGCTGACACGGGTGCTGGGCGGCGCCGTGCAGCACACCGAGGGGCACGTCCGGGTGGAGGTCGCGACGGCCGGGGACCATCGGGCGCTGGATGTGGCGCGGGCGGTGCGCGGGGCGGTGGCCGCCGCCGTGGAGGGCCGTCCGACGGTCACAGTGCTGGTCACGGCCGTCGTGGACCGGACGTGACGTTGCCCCTCACCGTCCGGTGAGGGGCAACGTCACTCTGCCGGTTCAGTCAGCGAGGCCGCGAGGCGGGCGAGGGGCAATGCATCCCTGCTCAGTCGGCGAGGCCGGCGAGGTCGCGCAGCCGGCGGCCCTGGGCGGCCCGCTCGGCGGTGCGCTGCTCCTCGTACGTACGCGAGAGGGCACCGCTCAGCAGTGCCTTGGTCTCGACGACCGCGTCACGCGGGGCGGCGAGCAGGGCCGCCGCGAGGTCGTGGCCCGCCGCGTCGAGCTGGTCAGCGGGGACGACGAGGTTGGCGAGACCGGTGCGCTCGGCCTCCTCGGCGTGCACGAAGCGGCCGGTGGCGCAGATCTCCAGTGCACGGGCGTACCCCACGAGGTTGACGAGGGGGTGGGTGCCCGTGAGGTCGGGAACGAGGCCCAGACTGGTCTCGCGCATGGCGAACTGCACGTCCTGCGCGACGATCCGCAGATCGCAGGCGAGGGCGAGCTGGAAGCCGGCACCGATCGCGTGCCCCTGGACGGCCGCGATCGACACGATGTCGTTGCGGCGCCACCAGGTGAACGCCTCCTGGTACTCGGCGATGGTCGCGTCGAGGTCGGCCTCCGAGCCCCGCGCCAGGTCGATGAAGGACGGCTCGCCGTCGAAACCCTCGGGTGCGAAAGCCTGCCGGTCGAGTCCCGCGGAGAAGGACTTGCCTTCGCCACGCAGCACGACGACCCGCACGCTGCCGGGGAGTGCCCGTCCGGCCTCTGCCAACGCCCGCCACAGAGCGGGAGACTGAGCGTTGCGCTTGGCCGGGTTGGTGAGCGTCACCGTGGCAACCGCGTCTTCGACGGTGAGCCGTACGCCGTCCTTGTCGAGCACAGAGTCGAGCGAGGTCATGGAGCGCCTCCGGATCGGGTGCAGTCAGCACTTACTGGCAAGTAACTGAACAGTAACCACCCGGACGACCTGATGGTCGGCCGGGTGGCCACCCGGTGTTCCGGTGAGCTCCCGGGCCGGCCTCGGCCGACCCGCGACCGCTGCCCGCCGTCAGGCCGAAGCGGCCTTCTTGCCCCGAGTCGCTCCGCCGCGTCCTCGCAGCGTGACTCCGGACTCGCTGAGCATCCGGTGGACGAATCCGTAGGAGCGACCGGTTTCCTCGGCCAGCGCCCGGATACTCGCACCGGAGTCGTACTTCTTCTTCAGGTCTGCCGCGAGCTTGTCACGCGCGGCGCCGGTTACCCGGCTGCCCTTCTTCAGAGTCTCGGCCACCCGTGCCTCCTCAAGGAAGTGCGCTCTGGACTCTCATGATCACCCCTCCCGGGCTTCCTGGCCACCCATTCGGCAAGGTACGTACGCCCGGATTCCCCGCCTCGAAGCGCTCCGACACAAGCGGAGTCAGCTATTCCAAGGGGTATCGGGGCCCGGCGGGACGGCCTGGCGGAAATACGGGCAGGTCAGGGCCGTACGGGGTGGGGCGGCCGGAAATGAGTGCACCCGGCAGTTATCTGCCGGGTGCCGCGCCGGAGTATGAGACCCGCTCACCCAGATGAAGGATCACCGATGGGCCGAATGATCCAGACGCGTTGGATCACCGGGTCCCGCGCCGGACCGGGGAGCCCGTGCGGGTCAGGCGAGGGCGACCAGGTCCCGGTAGTCCGCACCCCAGAGGTCCTCGACTCCGTCGGGCAGCAGGATGATCCGCTCCGGCTGGAGCGCCTCGACCGCGCCCTCGTCGTGGGTGACGAGGACGACGGCGCCCTTGTACGTGCGCAGCGCGCCGAGGATCTCCTCGCGGCTGGCCGGGTCGAGGTTGTTCGTCGGCTCGTCGAGGAGCAGCACGTTGGCGGAGGAGACGACGAGTGTCGCCAGGGCCAGCCGGGTCTTCTCCCCGCCCGAGAGCACTCCGGCGGGCTTGTCCACGTCGTCACCGGAGAAGAGGAAGGAACCGAGCGTCTTGCGGACCTCGACGAGATCGAGGTCGGGCGCCGCGCTGCGCATGTTCTCCAGGACGGTGCGCTCCGGGTCCAGCGTCTCGTGCTCCTGGGCGTAGTAGCCGAGCTTGAGGCCGTGGCCCTCGATGATACGACCGGTGTCGGGCTTCTCGGCGGCCCCGAGGAGCCGGAGCAGGGTGGTCTTGCCCGCGCCGTTGAGGCCGAGGATGACGACGCGTGAGCCCTTGTCGATGGCGAGGTCCACGTCGGTGAAGATCTCGAGCGAGCCGTAGGACTTGGAGAGCCCCTCGGCCATCAGCGGGGTCTTGCCGCACGGGGACGGCTCGGGGAAGCGCAGCTTCGCCACCTTGTCGGAGACCCGCACGGCCTCCAGTCCCGACAGCAGGCGCTCGGCCCGCTTGGCCATGTTCTGCGCGGCGACGGTCTTGGTCGCCTTGGCGCGCATCTTGTCGGCCTGGGAGTTGAGGGACGCGGCCTTCTTCTCGGCGTTCTGCCGTTCGCGCTTGCGGCGCTTCTCGTCGGCCTCGCGCTGCTGCTGGTAGAGCTTCCAGCCCATGTTGTAGATGTCGATCTGCGCACGGTTGGCGTCGAGGTAGAAGACCTTGTTGACCACCGTCTCGACGAGCTCGACGTCGTGGGAGATCACGATGAAGCCACCGCGGTAGGTCTTGAGGTAGTCGCGCAGCCAGACGATCGAGTCCGCGTCGAGGTGGTTGGTGGGCTCGTCGAGGAGCAGGGTGTCGGCGTCCGAGAACAGGATGCGGGCGAGTTCGACACGGCGGCGCTGACCACCGGAGAGGGTGTGCAGGGGCTGGCCGAGCACCCGGTCGGGCAGGCTGAGCGCGGCGGCGATGGTGGCGGCCTCGGCCTCGGCGGCGTAACCGCCCTTGGTGAGGAACTCCGTCTCCAGGCGCTCGTAGCGCTTCATCGCCTTCTCGCGGGTGGCGCCCTTGCCGTTCGCCATCCGCTCCTCGTTCTCCCGCATCTTGCGCAGGATCTCGTCGAGCCCGCGGGCCGAGAGGATGCGGTCGCGGGCCAGGACGTCGAGGTCACCGGTGCGCGGGTCCTGCGGGAGGTAGCCGACCTCACCGCTGTTGGTGATGGTGCCGCCGGCCGGCGTCCCCTCACCGGCCAGGCACTTGGTGAGGGTGGTCTTGCCGGCGCCNNCTCGACGCCGTCTAATGCACAAGGAGAATTGCCATGGGACTCAGTCTACTGGCGGTGTCCACCGGCTTCTTCCGCATGTCCCCGGCCCACGACGGCCCCATGGCGGCACCACCGGGCACGTCACACCGCCGGGCATCCCCCTCCGAACCGTCCGATACTCGATGGAGGAACGAGACGGAGATCACAACGGCGCCGGTGCGCGTCAGGTGTGGAGAGGGTGAGTTCGATGGCGGGCACGGAAGGCGTTCCCACGATTTTTCCGACGGTTCTGTACGCCGACGCGAAGGCGGCGATCAAGGTGCTGACCCAGGCTCTGGGCTTCACCGAGGAAGCGGTGTACGAAGGAGAGGACGGCCGTGTGCTCCACGCCGAACTGTCCTGCGGCAACGGCAGGGTGATGCTCGGCTCGAAGGGGGGCGGGGGTGTCTTCGCCGAAGCGATGGCCGGCGCCGGGCCCACCGGGGTGTACGTGGTGGTGGACGAGGTGGACGCGCACCACGCGCGGGCCGTGGAGCACGGCGTGGAGATCCTGATGCCGCCCACCGACCAGGACTACGGCTCGCGGGACTACATGGCCCGGGACGCCGAGGGCAACGTGTGGAGCTTCGGTACGTACACCCCGGGG
>NZ_MAPV01000156.1 GCF_001700505.1 Streptomyces mutomycini | reverse complement strand
CCCACCCGGTGGACGCCCCGGTCCCCCCGCGCCAGCGCAGTGTCCTGGCCCTGGTGAACGGCGAGCGCACGGCGACCGACATCGCGCAGGAGCTGGGCCGCTCGGCCTTCCACACCCTGGTCGACCTGCGCCGGCTGGCGGCTGCCGGACTGGTCGAAGCGGTCCGTCCGCCCGCGGCCGGGTCCGCATCGGTGTCCGGGCAGAGCCGCGTCACGCTGCCCGAGGTCACGACCGACCCCGACGTCGCCCTGTTGCGCCGGCTCAGAGACGCATTGGAGGCCCTGTGATACGCGCGCTCAGACAGCGTGCCGGGAGGAGACAGCTGATGGTGCCCGAGGCCGAAGCGCAGGATGTCCTCGACGAGCTCCAGCGGTTACGCGCCCGGGTTCCGCTCCTGACCGGCGCACTGGCCGCCAGCACCGACGGCCTGGTCGTCGCCCATGACACCCCGGGCATCGAAGCCGAAGGCGTCGCCGCGCTGACCGCCGCCGCGCTCGGGGTCTCGATCCGTATGACCGACGCCACCGGCCGCGGGGGCTTCCGTGAACTCCTGATCCGCGGCGGGAGCGGCTACATCGCCACCTATGCGGCGGGCTCCTCCGCCGTCCTCACGCTGCTGGCCGAGGACCGCATCAACGTGGGCCGCCTCCACCTCGAAGGCCGCCGGGCGGGCGCGCGCATCGGCGAGATGGTGGACGCCGCGCAGGACAGCGCCGACCGCCCCGTGCCGGCTCCGCGCACGCAGCAGTCCCGGGCCCTGCCGCGCCGCACCACACCGGATGCCACATGACACCCGCATCTGACGACACGCCGCCCACGGGCGGACAACGCACCACCCGGCAGCGCACCACCCAGCAGCGGACCGGCCACCGGGCCGGCCAGGGAAAGGAAACGAGCACTATGGGCAACACCGAAACGTCACTGAAGAACGCGATGGCGTCGATCGAGGGGACCCTCGGTGTCGCACTCGTCGACTACACCAGCGGCATGGCACTGGGCACCCTCGGCGGGGGCAAGGAGTTCAACCTGGAGGTCGCGGCGGCCGGCAACACGGACGTCGTCCGGGCGAAGCTCCGGACGATGGAGCACCTGGGCATCAAGGACGAGATCGAGGACATCCTGATCACCCTCGGCACCCAGTACCACCTGATCAGGCTGCTCAAGACCCGTGGCGGCAACGGCCTGTTCCTCTACCTCGTGCTGGACGCCGGCAGAGCCAACCTCGCGATGGCGCGTCACCAGCTGCGGAAGATCGAAGCGGAACTGGAGGTCTGACCCGGAGTCCTCACCGACGGTGACGCCGCGCCCACCGGGTGCGGCGTCCCCCGCCCCGACAGGTACAGATGAACGGTGTCCGCGGCGGAAGGCGGCAGGCCCTGACCCCGGTCACCGCGACTGCGGCTACTCGACGAACAGTCCCCGCGCTGCGGCCCTCGCGTCGAACTCCTCCAGCCGGGCCTGCGCCTCGGGCAGCCCGTCGCACATGGCCTCCAGCAGCACCCGCCCCAGCAGCATCGGCGCACACGCGGTGTCGAACGCCAGCCCGGTCCCCACGGCGGCCGGGATCAGCAGATCGCTGTGGGCCGCCACCGGAGCGAACGCCGAGTCGGCCACGGTCACCACGGTCAGCCCCTGCTCCCGCGCATACGCCAGCGCGTCCACGGCCTCACGCGGGTACCGGGGCAGCGCGAAGCACATCAGGGCACTCGCGCCCGCCCTCCTGGCACCGTCGATGCGGTCGTGCAGCATGCTGCCGCCCTCGTCGACGACCCGGACGTCCGGGTGCACCTTGGCGGCGAAGTACCCGAACCCCCGGGCCTGCGAGGACGCGGCCCGCAGTCCGAGCACGAGCAGCGGCCTGGACCCGGCGAGCAGCCGCCCGGCCCGCTCCACCGGGGCCGGATCGGCGAGCAGTTCGGACAGCTGGCGCAGATTCTCGATCTCCGCCCGGACCGCCTGCTGGTACTCGTTGAAGCGGTCCTCCACGCCGCCCCCCTCGGCCGCCCCGGCAGGCGCGACCTCCCTCAGGTGCTTGCGCAGCGCGGGGTACCCGTCGAAGCCGAGCGCAACGGCGAAGCGGGTGACGGACGGCTGGCTGACCCCGGCCAGCTCCACACTCGACAGGAACGGGGCGTCGGCGGCCCGCCGCACCATGGAGTGCGCGATCCGCCGCTGGGTGGGCGTGAGCCGCTGCCCCTCGAAGAGCCGCTGCAACCGCGCAGCCGGGCTGCTCCCGCTCATGCTGTCCCCTCCAGAGATCCTGCTGATCTGTCGGACCGGTCCGGCACCGAGAAATCCATTCAGCCAGCAAGCGGTCTGCATGTCCATATACAGCCCCCGGTCCGGACCCGGCCCCGACGGCTTCCCGCCGCGGGGCGGACCGGGCCGCTCGCATTGCGGGACCGCCCTCCCCTGCCGACCCTGGGGTCATGATCCCAGCCAATACGAGAGGGCCGGGCGGCGTCATCGTCCGCTACGGCGACACGGATGCCGCGCACGTGCTGAGCGTCTACGCCGACCTGCGCTGCCCCTTCTGCAAGCGCATGGAGCTCGGCCTCGGAGCCGTGATGGAGCGCGCCGCCGACGAGGGCAGATTCGCGGTGGACCACCATTTCGGCACGTTCATCGACGACTCCTCGGGCGGCAGCGGCTCCCTGGAGGCACTGGCCGCGCTGGGAGCCGCAGCCGACGAGGGACAGAAGCCGTTCATGCTGTTCCTGCGGGCGCTGTACGCCGATCAGCCCAGCGAGGACGTCGACGCCTTCGCCGACCGGGACTTCCTGCTGCGGCTGGCCGACGAGGTCGAGGCACTGCACACCGACGCCTTCCGGCAGAAGGTCATGGAGCGCACCTACCTGCCGTGGGCGGCACAGGTGGCGGCGGCCTTCGGGACGAGCGGCGTACGGTCCACGCCCACGGTCCTGATCGACGACACCCCGGTCCCCGTCATCAACAGCCTGGGATACGCGGTCACGCCCGAGGCCTTCCTGGCCGAGGTGACCCCCGTGTGAGGACCGGGCCCGCCCGGCGCCGGCCGTCAGGCCTTGCGCGCGACGCCGCTGAACATGGCGACCTCGTCCGGCAGGCCGCCGTCGCCGTCCGGCTCGGCGCGCCACCGGCTGCACGAGACCACGCCGGGCTCGAGGAGCTCCAGACCGTCGAAGAACCGGGTGACGTCGGCGGGAGTCCGCTGCGTCAGCCTGGGCGTGCCGTTCTCGTTCCAGAACGCGACGGCCGCGTCCACATCGGGCATCGACGGGTCGGTGATCGTGTGGGAGAGGACGAGGTGGCTCCCGGACGGCAGGGCGTCCATGAGCCGGCGGACGAGGCCGTACGCCTGGTCGTCGTCCTCGATGAAGATGACCACGCCGAGCAGGACGAGGGCGACCGGCCGGCTGAGGTCCAGGGTCTTCGCCGCGTGCTCCAGGATGACGTCGACGTTGCGCAGGTCCTCGTCGAGGTAGTCGGTCCTGCCTTCGGGCGTGCTGGTGAGCAGAGCGCGCGCGTGGGCGAGCACCAGCGGGTCGTTGTCGACGTAGACGATGCGGGACTCCGGCGCGAGCCGCTGGGCGACCTCGTGGGTGTTGTCCGCCGTCGGCAGGCCGGTGCCTATGTCGAGGAACTGCCGGATCCCGCGGTCGGCGACCAGATGGCGTACCGCACGTCCGAGGAACAGCCGGTCCGCCTGCGCGTAGTCGCCGATGCCCGGGTGCAGCTCACGGATGTGGTCACCGGCCGCCCGGTCGACCGGATAGTTGTCCTTGCCGCCCAGCCAGTAGTTCCAGATCCGGGCGGTGTGGGGCTGCGTCGTGTTGATCCGGTCCGCCTGGTCGGGCACTGGTCCTCCTGGTGAAGTCGGCCTGGGCACATCGTCAACACGCAGCCTACAGAGCCCTGTTGTGCCTGATGGGCCGGGCAGCGGCCGGTCGGCGCGCTGCCCGGCAGTCGTCAGAAGACGACGCGTGCCGCCGTCAGGGCAGCCTGCGCCCCGAGATCACCCTCCAGCTCCAGGCGGCCGCGCGCCGCCCGCCCCGACAGGTGCCTGGCGAAGTCGACCGCGTCCGCGTGCAGGGTGGCCGCCGGGGTGCCGATGCCCACCAGGCGGCGCCCTCCCGCCGGCCCGTGGAGGTCGACCTCCACCGCGGGGCCCGTCCAGGCAAGGGCCAGGTCCAGCACCACCTGGTCCACGATCTCCCGGTCGTGCCCGTCGAGGACCGGCTCGGCCCCGGTGGCGTCCGCGAGGTCCATCCGGTGCATCCAGGTGTCACGGACCACGAGGACGTTGCCGAGGTAGTCCACCGAGTCGTCGGGCAGGTCCCTCGCCTCCGGGTAGAGCCAGCTCAGCCTCATCCTGCGCCGGGCCGGGGCGGGCATGCGGCGCAGGGCGATCAGGCCCTGGGGTGCGAAGTGGGCCAGCGCACCGATCAGTTCACGCCCCGGAACGGCCTGCCGGTCCTCGATCTGGACCTCGTTGTGCCCGTCGAGCCGGCCCAGGTGCGGATGGATTCTGGCGGCCCGCCGGATGCGGCGCAGGGCGACCCAGGGGCGTGGCAGTTCCTCGTACTGACCGACGGTGTGGGCAAGCATGTCCCGGACCGTCCAGCCGGTGCAGGCGGTCGGTCGGCGCCAGTCCTCGTCGGAGAGCTCACGGAACGTCGAGAGCGTCGCCCGCAGCTCCGCCTCGTTGACCAGGCGTGCTGTCGCCCCGGACGTGCGGGGGATGACACGGGCGGAGGTCGTCGTGGTGGGCATGGGCGTGCCTCCCGTCTTCCGGCAACAACGCTACGCCGACGGGGCACGGCCCGCCCTGCGCGGGAGCCCGTCGAAAGAGGGGGGCTGGCCCCACTGACGCGGGGGCCCGCAATTCGTACCGTGAAGCGCATGGAAGCCCGTGACCCTGAGCTCCGGCGAGAGCTGGACGCCACCCTGAAGGCCCGCAGCGAGCTGGGGCCCGAATACGAGTCCGCGCTCATCGAATCGTTCCTGGACAAGGTCGAGCAGCGACTCGCCGGGACGCACGACCTGCGGACGAGGCGGCACCTCGCCGAGCAGCGGACGGCCGCCGCCCGGGGCGGTGAGCGGCCTGCCGCGCCCGCCGGCACCTTCGGGGAGCGCTTCGGCTTCGGGGCCGTATCGCTGGTCCTGGCCATTCCGCTGTCCGCGATCGGCGTCGCGAACGCCGGGATCGACGGGCTCGTCGTGGCCTGGCTGGGAATCTTCGGTGTGAACGCCGTGCACGCCGCGCGCGTGTGGCCATGGGCCCGGGAAAGGCGGCGGGCCCCGGCCGACTGGGACGGCTGAGACCGGCAAGACGGCCGGGACGGCCGCTGAGGACCTGAGTGCCCGCGCGCATGAATAGTCGCGGGGACCGCCGCACCCCCGGTTGCCCGGGGGGCGGGACGACGGCGGTCCCCGCGAGGAACGCGGTCCCGGGTCAGGGCCGGGTGCCGCGTCCGGGCGACGGTGGAGGTCCGGGAGCCGCTCCGTAGTCCGTGTCGCCGTATCGGGTGCCGGCGGGTTTCCCTGCCGACACCCATCACTCTGCCGGAGCCGTGTTAAGCCGGTGCTGCGTCGACGTGTCGCGCTCGTACCGATTTCGCGAAGCCCCGGGATGCGCGCTCACTGCTTGGGAGCTGCGTCCTTCGCGAGGAAGGCCAGCAGGTCCTGCCTGCTCACGACGCCCGTGGGCTTGCCCTCGACGAGGACGATCGCCGCGTC
The DNA here is from genome assembly GCF_001700505.1 of Streptomyces mutomycini. GTDB lineage: Bacteria > Actinomycetota > Actinomycetes > Streptomycetales > Streptomycetaceae > Streptomyces > Streptomyces mutomycini. Next base: position 14,152 of record NZ_MAPV01000156.1, on the reverse strand, counting down.
GGCACCGTTCGTGCCGCCGAGCACGGCCATCAGGTCCTCGACCGGTTCACCGGAGCCGACCTGCGGCAGCGGGGCCGACATGTGCTTCTCCAGGGGGTCGGTCAGCGTGGCCCGCTGCGTGAACAGCGCGTCCAGGAGCTCACGCTCCACGACGGAGCCGATGACCTCGGCGGCCATCACGTCGGGGTGCCCCGCGCCCGGCTTCACGATCGGCATCTGGGAGACGCCGTACTCCCGGAGGACGTCGATGGCATCGCCGACGGTCTCCTCGGGGTGCATGTGGACGAGTGAGGGGAGCGGCCCCTCCTTGAAGTCGAGGACGGCGCCGACCCGAGCGGACGGGCCGGTGTCCTCCAGGAAGCCGTAGTCGGCCATCCACTCGTCGTTGAAGATCTTGCTCATGTAGCCGCGGCCGCTGTCCGGCAGCAGGACGACCACCACGTCCTCGGGGCCGAGGCGCTTGGCGACCTCGAGGGCCGCGACGACCGCCATGCCGCAGGAGCCGCCGACGAGCAGCCCCTCCTCCTTGGCGAGGCGGCGGGTCATCTGGAAGGAGTCCTTGTCCGAGACCGCGACGATCTCGTCCGTGACCGTGCGGTCGTAGGCGCTCGGCCAGAAGTCCTCACCGACCCCCTCCACGAGGTACGGGCGTCCCGAACCCCCGGAGTAGACCGAGCCCTCGGGGTCCGCGCCGACGACCCGCACGCCGTTCTCGCTGACCTCCTTGAGGTAGCGGCCCGTACCGCTGATCGTGCCGCCCGTGCCGACGCCCGCGACGAAGTGGGTGATCTTCCCCTCCGTCTGCTCCCAGAGCTCCGGGCCCGTCGTCTCGTAGTGCGAGCGCGGGTTGTTGGGGTTGGAGTACTGGTCGGGCTTCCAGGCCCCCGGCGTCTCGCGGACCAGGCGGTCGGAGACGTTGTAGTACGAGTCCGGGTGGTCCGGGTCGACGGCCGTCGGGCAGACGACGACCTCCGCGCCGTATGCGCGCAGCACGTTGATCTTGTCCGTGGACACCTTGTCCGGGCAGACGAAGATGCACTTGTAGCCCTTCTGCTGGGCGACGATGGCGAGCCCGACGCCCGTGTTGCCGCTGGTCGGCTCCACGATCGTGCCGCCGGGCAGCAGCTCACCGCTCTCCTCGGCCGCCTCGATCATGCGCAGCGCGATGCGGTCCTTCACCGACCCGCCTGGGTTGAAGTACTCGACCTTGGCCAGGACCGTCGCCTGAATGCCTGCCGACACATTGCGCAGCCTGACCAGCGGGGTGTTGCCGACAAGACTGATCATCGAATCGTGGAATTGCACCGTGTACTCCGGGGTCTCCGAGATGGTCAGGCAAGAGTATGCGTACGAGCAGGAGATTGGACGAAGCGATTGAGTTACGCCCTCCACGGGGCAGGTAGTGCTGTGTACGGCTGTGCGGCACGGAGGAGGTGGACCGGACTGTGTCGAGAGCGAGGGTGGCACGGCGGATCGCAGCGGGTGCGGCCTATGGGGGCGGCAGCGTCGGGCTGATCGGTGCGGCGACGGTGGGCCTGGTGATGGCTGAGGTGCGTCTGGCGAAGCGGCAGGTGGGCGGGGGCAGCGCGCCGGTCCCGCCGAGTGCGGACGGACGGTACGGAGTGGCGTTCGCAGGCCCTTCGGATCCGTTGCGCTTCGTCCTGCTGGGCGACTCGACGGCCGCCGGCCAGGGGGTGCGGAGAGCCGGCCAGACCCCGGGGGCGCTGCTGGCCTCCGGGATGGCGGCGGTGGCCGAGCGGCCGGTGGATTTCCGCAACGTCGCCCTGCCGGGTGCCCGGTCGGACGATCTGGAGCGGCAGGTGTCCCTGGTACTGGCGGATCCGTCCGGGGTGCCCGACGTCTGCGTGATCATGATCGGCGCGAACGACGTCACCCACCGGATGCCCGCGACGCTCTCGGTGCGCTGTCTGAGCACGGCCGTACGGAGGCTGCGCACGGCCGGCGCCGAGGTGGTCGTCGGCACCTGCCCGGACCTGGGCACGATCGAGCCGGTCTACCAGCCGTTGCGGTGGCTCGCCCGGCGGGTGAGCCGGCAGCTGGCCGCGGCCCAGACGATCGGCGCGGTGGAACAGGGCGGACGGACGGTCTCACTGGGCGACCTGCTCGGCCCGGAGTTCGAGGCGAACCCGCGTGAGCTCTTCGGCCCGGACAACTACCACCCCTCGGCCGAGGGGTACGCGACCGCCGCGATGGCGATGCTGCCGACCCTGTGCGCGTCCCTCGGCCTGTGGCCGGAGTCCGACCGGCTGGACGGCTCGCGCCGCGAGGGCATGCTGCCGGTCGCGAAGGCGGCGTCCAGGGCTGCGCGGGAGGCCGGCACCGAGGTGACGGCGGCACGCGCGCCGTGGGCCCTGCTCAAGCACCGCAGGCGCCGGCGTCTGCCCGCCCACACGGAACCGGAGGCGCACGAGGACCGGGACCCGGACACGGGGGACGGGCCGTTGCGCGGGCACGGGTCGGGGGCGACATGGCGGCGGGCGTGACCGCGGCGCCTCTCGGCGGGTGAGAGATGCGGAGGAGGGGCGACGCGAAGCACGGTGCGGAGGAACAATGCGGGCACCTGAGCGGTTGCTTAGAAAAGAGGTCCGCATCACATCGCCTGTCGGGTGACCTCAGCTATACGTCCGGGTAACTTCCAAGGCAGCCCAGCCTTTCCTGCCGTCCAGCCCTCATGGAGCCGCGTGATGCCCGAAGCCGTGATCGTCTCTGCTGCCCGTTCGCCGATCGGCCGGGCCTTCAAGGGGTCCCTCAAGGACCTGCGCGCGGACGACCTGACCGCGACCATCATCCAGACCGCGCTGGCCAAGGTCCCCGAGCTGGACCCGAGGGACATCGACGACCTGATGCTCGGCTGCGGCCTCCCCGGCGGCGAGCAGGGCAACAACCTGGGCCGCATCGTCGCCGTACAGATGGGGATGGACCACCTCCCCGGCTGTACGGTCACCCGCTACTGCTCCTCCTCGCTGCAGACCAGCCGCATGGCGCTGCACGCCATCAAGGCCGGCGAGGGCGACGTCTTCATCTCCGCCGGCGTCGAGATGGTGTCCCGGTTCGCGAAGGGCAACTCCGACAACCTGCCGGACACGCACAACCCGCTCTTCGCCGAGGCCGAGGCCCGCACGGCGGCCCGCGCCGAGGAGTCGGGGGCGAGCTGGACCGACCCGCGCGAGGAGGGCCTGGTCCCGGACGCGTACATCTCGATGGGGCAGACCGCCGAGAACCTCGCCCGGATCAAGGGCATCACCCGTCAGGACATGGACGAGTTCGGCGTGCGGTCGCAGAACCTCGCCGAGGAAGCCCTCAAGAACGGTTTCTGGGAGCGCGAGATCACCCCCGTGACCACGCCGGACGGCACGGTCGTCTCGAAGGACGACGGCCCCCGCGCGGGCGTCACCCTGGAGGGCGTGCAGGGCCTGAAGCCCGCCTTCCGCCCCGACGGTCTCGTCACCGCGGCCAACTGCTGCCCGCTCAACGACGGCGCCGCCGCCCTCGTGATCATGTCCGACACCAAGGCGCGCGAGCTGGGCCTGACGCCGCTGGCCCGGATCGTCTCGACCGGCGTCTCCGGCCTGTCCCCCGAGATCATGGGCTACGGGCCGGTCGAGGCCAGCAAGCAGGCGCTGAAGCGCGCCGGGCTGACCATCGACGACATCGATCTGGCCGAGATCAACGAGGCGTTCGCCGCCCAGGCCATCCCGTCCTACCGGGACCTCGGCCTGCCGCTGGACAAGGTCAACGTCAACGGCGGCGCGATCGCCGTCGGCCACCCCTTCGGCATGACCGGCGCACGCATCACCGGCACGCTGATCAACAGCCTTCAGTTCCACGACAAGCAGTTCGGCCTGGAGACGATGTGCGTGGGCGGCGGCCAGGGCATGGCCATGGTCATCGAGCGGCTGAGCTGACCCGTAGCCGTAGCGGTGGGCAGGGGCGCCCGGACCGGCTCCGCCCTCCCGCGCGGGGCCCTTTTTGAACCGGCCCGAGCCCCGACCGTGACCGAATCTCCCCCAGGATGTGATCTGCGTCCCGGGGGAGAGTCGTTTCTGCAGGTCACACAAGCCACAGGACTAAACACCGGGCCCAAAGTCCTGTCCAATTCGTGACGTAATGCACTGACAGCAGGTGCCGGTACAGGACAAGCTGATGTAGGAAGTCGGGGGTGTCGATTGAATCCGGGAGTATGTCAGTGAGCGCCATGCCGTTTGCCCTGTTGCTGACCACCGCCGCTGCCACGGCCGTCGGCGCCGCCGCTCTGCACGCTGCTCACGGGCTGCGCAAGCAGGTCACAGCCCTGCGCACGGAGCTGGCGGAAGGACGGAGTCTTCACGCATCCGTGCCCGAACAGCAGAACCGGAACTCCCACACGCCCGCCGAGGAGATACGCGCGGCGGTCGCCGACGCACTCGCCGAGGAGCGGGAGCGGGAGCTCGCCGAGGCCCGCGCCTTCTGGGCGGCCCAGGAGGCGCGTGACGCCGCCGACGCCCCGTCACTGCTGGGCGGGCTCGGCGACGACGTCCCGTTCTTCATGCCCCGGCAGGCGGACTTCGCGGGCCTGGAGGCGATGGACCTCGAAGCGAGTGACGCCCTGGACGAGCTGGCGGAACTGGCGGAGCTCACCGACATGCCCGAGGTGGCCGAGTACGCGGAGTTCGCCGAGGACTCCCCCGAGCTGGCCGCGGCCCGTCGCCGCCACCCCTCGCACCCGGACTTCGTCCCCGTGCAGACACCCGTGGTCACCGACCACGAGCGTACCGTGAACCGCCTGGAGCGGCTCGCCGATACCGCTACGGAGCTCACGGACGTGCGCCCCGGCCCCCTCGGGACGCTCGATGTGTACGTCTTCGCCGACGGCACCACGCTCTGCATGACCCCGGGTCACCGGGAGACCGCCGAGCGGCTCGCCGACTCGCTGCGCTCCGGTGAGCAGCCGGTGCTGCTGGGCGGTTCCGGGGTCTCCGGCGCCTACGCGCTGACGTTCTCGTGCGGCAGGGACAACGTCTACATCCTCGCCGACCGCGTCATCGCCTCGTTCTAGCGCGGCCCGGGTGCGAACGCCCGCCCCGCCGCCTCCTCGACACGACGCACGGCCTCGTCCAGCTCCTGGGACGAGGCCGTTTCCAGTGCCACGGCCAGGTCCCGGCCCGCGACCGCGAGCTGGTCACCGACGGCGAATATCCCGACGTCCGGCATGATCCTCGGCTCCCGGTCCGGCGCTTCGGCACGCTGGGCGCGGGCGGACAGCTCCCTGGCCGTCAGCAGCGCCTCGGCGGCGACACCGCGCTGCAGCCGGCTCTGCGGGGTGCTCCGCAGACGGTCGGCGAATCGGTCCACGGCAGTGATCAGGGGGGTCGTATCGAGCACGCCGTGACCCTACGCGCCCCCACCGGATCGTTGCCAACGCGCCGGTGCTGGGACACGGCGCCGGGAAGGACCAGCAACACGTACTGCGTCGGAGGCACCGATGTCTCAGGTCTTCTCCGAGGAAACCCGTCGCGACCTGCTCTCCCGGATCCCCCACGACGGAACGGCCCGCAGNNCTGCGGGCCGTTCCGTCGTGGTCGCGCCTACGGGGTCAGTCGTCCCCGTTGAGGATGGAGAGCAGACGCAGCATCTCCAGGTAGATCCACACCAGGGTCAGGGTGAGGCCGAAGGCCGCCAGCCAGGACTCCTCGCGCGGTGCGCCGACGTTGATGCCGTCCTCGACCTGCTTGAAGTCCAGGGCCAGGAAGCACGCACCGAGGATGATGCCGATGACTCCGAAGAGGATGCCGAGGCCGCCGCTGCGGAAGCCCAGGCCGTCACCGCCGCCGAACACGGAGAACAGCAGGTTGACCATCATCAGGAGCACGAAGCCCATGGCCGCGGCCATCACGAAGCCGTAGAAACGGCGGGTGACGCGGATCCAGCGCATCTTGTACGCGATGAGGACACCGGCGAAGACACACATGGTGCCCATCACCGCCTGCATCACCGTGCCGGGGCTGATGTAGGTGCTGACCGTGCTGGAGATCACCCCGAGGAAGACACCCTCGAAGGCCGCGTAGGCGAGGATCAGCGCCGGCGACGCCTTGCGCTTGAAGGACTGGATGATCGCGAAGACGAACGCCACCAGCGCCGCGCCGATGGCGATGCCGTAGGACTTGCCGAGATTGGCCTCGTCGACCGGCAGCAGGGCCCAGGAGAGCGCGGCGGTGAGCACCACGGTGCCCAGCGTCATCGCCGTACGCGTGACGACGTCGTCGATCGTCATCGCACCGGAGCGCGCCGGAGCCTGCGGGGCGCCGTACTGGGTGTCCTGCTGGGCGTAGGGGTTCGTGGCGTACGGGTTGGCGGCGGTGCCCTGCGCGTACGGGTTGGCACCCGCTGCGGGGACCCCGGCCTGCGGCGCCGCGTTGAAGCCCGCGTAGCCGTTGTCGCGGCTGAACCCCCGTCGCGAGAAGACCGGGTTGCTGCTCCTCATTTCACTCCTCCATGGCCACCGTGCGCGGCCTTGCGTCAAGAGTAATGGGTAGGCAAAACAATCACCCTAGTGCCAGAGGAGGATCTTTACGGAGATCGTGGCCTCCGGCGCGGGTACGGGAACCTCGTACCCGCGTGGCGGACCCGCAAAAGGCGGACGGAAGCCCCCGGGAGCGGCCTACGCGCCGCTCGGACGGTCACCCAGCGTGTTCACCTCGCGGGAGGGTCGGTTCCGCCGAACGGCTCCCGGCCCTCCGGGCCCCACGCACCCACGCCTCTGCGAGCGAGTGCCCGGAGCCGGACTCGAACCGGCACGCCCCCGAGGAGGCAGCGAGGTTTAAGCTCGCCGTGTCTGCATTCCACCACCCGGGCGTGGGCGCGCGGCTCCGCGTTTGGCACATGACCCTATCCGGGGGCATCCCTCGAACAGCGGAACGCCCACTCGATGTTGTCTTATTTTATTGATCGTGTGAGGGTCCGTCAGACACCTCGTACGGCATCAGCACATGCCCCGCCCGGCCAACGGGGATGAACCCCGGCAAACGGGAATGACGGAAACTCGCCGCACTCGCACGGCCCCCGCGCCATGGGCCCCGCCACCGTTCGCCAGGGTTCCGCCACCTCACCCCTCGTCGAGGCCGTCGGCACGGCGGAGGACAGGCCGTGAGCCCGGTGTCTCCAGGCCCTTCGGCGCCGGGCCCGCGGCAGGGAAGACTGCGCTCCCGCCGGGCAGCAGCGTGACGGGCACGTCCTGCGCCGCGGCCGCCGGATCGCGCCGGACAGGGAAGAGCGCGAGACCACGCGGCAGCGTCCGCGCGGTCGCCGTGACCCGGCAGCCGATCCCCGATCGGTCACCCTGGGTGACCACTGGGGCGCGGCGCCCGTCCGGTGCCCCGCAGATCCCCGCCCCGCCCCGCCGGGGGACCGGCGGGAGTCGGGGTCGGTCTCCTACCTCAGGACTACGCCGGCACCCGGCGGATGCGACTCAAGAGTGCCCGGGGAACGGGCACGAGGGCTGACGCCCTGACGCGTCGCGGCGGCAACGATGGAGGGGTCCCCGCGAGCCTGTCGTACGAACCAGGAGTACCCCTGTGACCACCACCACCGCCCACCGCACCACCGCGGTCGCCGCCCGCGCCACGGAGCTGTCGAAGGTCTACGGCCAGGGTGAGACCCAGGTCGTCGCCCTCGACCGGGTGACCGTGGACTTCCCGCAGGGGGAATTCACCGCGATCATGGGCCCGTCGGGTTCCGGCAAGTCCACGCTGATGCACTGCGTGGCCGGTCTCGACAGCTTCAGCAGCGGCTCCGTACGCATCGGCGAGACCGAGCTGGGGACGCTGAAGGACAAGCAGCTCACGCAGCTTCGCCGGGACAAGATCGGCTTCATCTTCCAGGCCTTCAACCTGCTGCCGACCCTGACGGCGCTGGAGAACATCACCCTGCCGATGGACATCGCCGGACGTAAGCCGGACGCCGCGTGGTTGCAGAAGGTCATCGACATGGTGGGCCTCTCCGACCGCCTGAAGCACCGCCCCACCGAGCTCTCCGGCGGCCAGCAGCAGCGCGTCGCGGTCGCCCGCGCCCTGGCCTCGCAGCCGGAGATCATCTTCGGTGACGAGCCGACCGGGAACCTCGACTCCCGCTCCGGCGCCGAGGTCCTCGGCTTCCTGCGCAACTCGGTGCGTGAGCTCGGCCAGACCGTGGTGATGGTGACCCACGACCCGGTGGCCGCCTCCTACGCGGACCGGGTGGTCTTCCTCGCGGACGGCGCGGTCGTCGACCAGATGCTGCACCCCACCGCGGACGGGGTCCTGGACCGGATGAAGGCGTTCGACACGAAGGGCCGCACCAGCTGACACGGCACCAGCCGCCCCCCGTCCCCCTTCCGGAACCCATCCCAGGACACACAGACATGTTCCGTACCGCCCTGCGCAATGTGCTCGCGCACAAGGCCAGGCTGCTGATGACCGTGCTCGCCGTCATGCTCGGCGTAGCGTTCGTCTCCGGCACCCTCGTCTTCACCGACACCCTCGGCAACGCCTTCCGCAACCAGTCCGCCAAGAGCTACGCCGACGTCGCCGTCGCCGTCACGACGTGGGCCGAGCGCGGCGACGAGGAGACCCCGGGCGTCGACGAGGCCACGCTCAAGAAGATCAAGGAAATCGACGGGGTGGCGGAGGCCACCGGACGCGTCTCCGGATTCGCCGGCGTCGCCGACACCAAGGGCAAGCTCATCGGCGACGGCTGGTCCAACACCGGCTCGAACTTCTCCCCCGGCGCCGGCGGCAAGGACGCGCAGTACACGTTCACCGACGGCACGGGGCCGGTGCGGGCCGGCCAGATCGCCCTCGACCAGGAGACCGCGCGCAAGGGCGAGTACCGCGTGGGCGGGCCGGTGCGGGTCGCGACCAACGGGCCGGTGAAGGAGTACACCCTCTCCGGTGTCTTCACCACCGAGGACGGCGCCGTGAACGCGGGCGGCAGCCTGGTCCTCTTCGACACCGAGGTCGCCCAGAAGCTCTACCTGCGGCCCGGTGAGTTCAAGGACGTCACCGTGACCGCCGCGGCCGGCGCGTCCGACCAGCAGCTGCTGAAAGCGGTGAAGCCGCTCCTCCCGAAGTACGCCGAGGCCAAGACGGGCACGGCCCTCGCGGACGAGGAGGCCGAGATGACCGAGACCGGTCTGAAGAGCCTCAACGCGATGCTGCTGGCCTTCGCGGCCATCGCGCTCTTCGTCGGCGTCTTCCTGATCGCCAACACCTTCACCATGCTGATCGCCCAGCGCACCAAGGAACTCGCCCTGATGCGCGCCGTCGGCGCCTCCCGCCGGCAGGTCAAGCGGGCCATCCTGCTCGAAGCCGCTGTGGTCGGTCTGATCGCCTCAATAATCGGCTTCCTTCTCGGCGTCGGCCTCGCGGCCGGACTGCGCTCCGCGATGGGCATGTTCGGCGGGAAGATCCCGGCCGGTCCGCTGGTCGTCTCCCCCACCGCGGTCGCCTCCGCGTTCGCGGTCGGTGTGCTGATCACCGTGTTCGCCGCCTGGCTGCCCGCCCGTCGGGCCGCCAAGATCCCGCCGGTGGCGGCGATGAGCAGCGTGCACGCGGTGGCCACCACCAAGTCCCTGGTCGTGCGGAACTCGATCGGCGGGGTGATCACCCTGCTCGGATCCGCAGCGGTCGTCGCCGGTGCCGCTCAGGGCGACGAGAACGGCCGGTGGGTCATCGGTGGCGGGGCCTTCCTCGCCCTCACCGGCGTCATCGTGCTCATCCCGCTGCTCTCACGGCCGGTGATCGCCCTGGTGCGTCCGCTGCTGCGGCGGCTGTTCGGGGTCTCCGGAAAGCTGGCCGCGCAGAACGCGGTCCGCAATCCGCGCCGCACCGGAGCGACCGCCTCCGCCCTGGCGATCGGGCTCACCCTGGTCACCGGCATCTCCGTGCTCGGCGTCACGCTCGGCCAGGCCATCGACAAGATGACCACGGACAACATCCGCGCCGACTACATGGTGTCGATGGCCAGCGGGGACGCGCTCGACGAGACGGCCCTCACCGCACTGCGCGAGGCCGACGGCGTCGCGGCGGCCTCCCCCCAGCGGTCCGTCTGGTTCTACACCGGCAAGGACGAGGAGGCTGTCTCCGCCTCCGGAGTCACCCCGGGCGACGTCGAGAAGGTCTTCGACCTGAAGACGGTCTCCGGGTCGCTGTCCTCCCTGAAGGACGGCGAGATCGCCGTCGACCGCGAGACCGCGAAGTCGCACGGCTGGAAGACGGGTGACAGCGTCCCCGTGACCTTCCAGGACGAGAAGAAGGAGACCCTGAAGGTCGGCGCGCTCTACGAGGGCAACGAGTTCCTCTCCCCGGTCCTGATCCCCGAGGCCGTCGTCGACCCGCACGAGACCCTCTCCGACATCCGCGAGATCTGGCTGACCATGGACGGCGGCGCGAGCGACGCCAACGAGGCGGCCGTGATCGACGCCCTCGGCGACAACCCGGCCATGAGCGTCGTGGACCAGCAGGGAATCCGGGACATGTTCGGCGGGTTCATCAACACCGCGCTGAACATCATGTACGGGCTGCTGGCGATGGCCCTGGTGATCGCCGTACTCGGGGTGGTCAACACGCTGGCCATGTCGGTCTTCGAACGCCAGCAGGAGATCGGCATGCTGCGGGCGATCGGCCTGGACCGTCGCAGGGTGAAGCGCATGATCCGGCTGGAGGCCGTCGTCATCTCGCTCTTCGGAGCGGTGGTCGGAGTGACCCTCGGTACGTTCCTCGGCTGGGCGATCGGGAAGAGCCTCTCCGCCTCGATCCCGGGCTACGCCCTGGTCGTCCCGTGGGACCGGCTCGCGCTCTTCCTGGTGCTGGCGGGCCTGGTGGGTGTGCTGGCCTCACTGTGGCCGGCCCGCAGCGGCGCGAAGCTGAACATGCTGACGGCGATCAAGACCGAGTAGCCGTCGGCGGAAGGGCCGGCACCCGCGGTGGCGGGTGCCGGCCCTTCCGCGTTCCCGGGTCAGCCGTTCGCCGACGCCTTCCAGACACGGGCGCGCAGCGGCATGGCCGCCGCACCGCCCTCCCGCGGACGCACCGCGAGGATCTGGTTGACGCCGATCTTGTTGTGCTCGAAGGAGAGTGCGGAGGCGGCCATGTAGAGCCGCCACACCCTGGCCCGTCCGGGCGACGTGGCCCGTACGGCCTCCTTCCAGTTCTCCTCCAGGTTGGCCACCCACCGGCGCAGGGTCAGTGCGTAGTGCTCGCGGATCGCCTCGACGTCCCGGGCCTCGAAGCCGGCCTCCTCCAGGGTGGCGACGGTGCGGCCCACCGGGGCCAGTTCGCCGTCGGGGAAGACGTAGGCGTCGATGAAGTCGTCGACGCGGTAGGCCGACTCGTCCTTCTCCGACCGGCGGGCGATCTGGTGGTTGAGCAGCCGGCCGCCGGGCTTGAGGAGGGCGTAGAGGTCGTCGGCGTACTCACGGAAGCGCACCGAGCCGACGTGCTCGGCCATTCCGATCGAGGAGACGGCGTCGTAGGGGCCGTCCCTGACGTCCCGGTAGTCCTGGACCCTGATCTCGATACGGTCGGTGAGGCCCTCCTCCGCGATGCGCTTACGGGCGAAGGCGGCCTGCTCCGCGGAGAGGGTCACCCCGGTGACCCGGGCGCCGTACTCACGGGCGGCGTGGATGGCCATGGAGCCCCAGCCGCAGCCGACGTCGAGGAGCCGGTCGCCCTCCTCGAGGGCGAGCTTGCGGCAGACCAGGTCGAGCTTGTCGCGCTGGGCTTCCTCGAGTGTGCCGCCGTCCTGCCAGTAGGCGCAGGAGTAGACCATGGAGGGGCCGAGGACCATCGCGTAGAAGTCGTTGCCCACGTCGTAGTGGTGGCTGATGGCTTCCTTGTCGCGGCGTCTGGTGTGGAGCGGACCGGTGCGGCGGCGGACCTCCTCGGCGGGCGGGGGCGGCGGCGGCCAGGGGCCCGCCAGTCGGAGGAGTCCGCGGGCGAACTCCCGTACCTTCGGGTCGCGGACGGGGTGGACGCGGTCCTTCGCGTCGGCGCCGCGCTCCCAGAGCAGCGAGGCCACGGCGTCCAGGGCGGCGTACAGATCCCCGTCCACGTCGATCTCGCCGGCCACCCAGGCCCGGGCCAGGCCCAGTTCGCCCGGCTTCCACAGCAGCCGGCGCAGGGCGCGGCGGTGGCGCAGGACGAGGGTGGGCGCACCCGGCGGCCCGGATTCGCTGCCGTCCCAGGCCCGGATCCGGACCGACAGGGGTTCTCCCAGCAACTCTTCGGCGAGAGCGGTCAGCCGCGACGCGGCGTCGGCCATGGTGCACACCTCCGTGGTGGTGTTTCCGAACGTGCCCAAATTCGCATATACACATCCGAACCGGGCCGCGACACCTCGGGGCCGCGGCGAGGTACACCGGCGTCAACGCTCGTCCGCACCCGTGCCATCCCCCTCCGGGGCAAGGGAACGGCAAAATACTTGCACTCACCACCTGGTTGTGGGGGTTCAGGAGCGCCGCATGAGGGCCCGCCGGGTTCCGGAAACACCGAAGGGGCCGTCCGCACCACGGATGGCGGACGACCCCTTCGGTGACGTACAGGCGCTAGGAGGCGTTCGCCTTCTCGCCGGACTTGCTCTTGTCGCCGTCGGCCTTGGCCGCGACCGGCGCGGGGCTCGGCTTGGCGGCCTCGTAGAACTCCTCGCGCGGAGTCTCCATGGCGCCGAGCGAGACGACCTCACGCTTCAGGAACATCGCCAGCGTCCAGTCGGCGAAGATCCGGATCTTGCGGTTCCAGGTCGGCATGGCCATGCCGTGGTAGCCACGGTGCATGTACCAGGCGAGACGGCCCTTGACCTTGATCTTCACCTTGCCCACGACGATCATCGCGACGCCCTTGTGGAGCCCGAGACCGGCGACCGCACCCTTGTTGGCGTGGCTGTACTCCTTCTGCGGGAAGCCCCGCATGCCGGAGATGACGTTGTCACCGAGGACCTTGGCCTGACGCAGCGCGTGCTGGGCGTTCGGCGGGCACCAGGCGTTCGGGTTGCCGGCGCGGCGGCCGACCATGTCCGGCACCTGGGCGTTGTCGCCCGCGGCCCAGATGTAGTCGGTGCCCTGCACCTGGAGCTTCTCGGAGGTGTCCACGTGACCACGCGGGCCGAGCGGCAGGCCGAAGCGGGCCAGTGCCGGGTTCGGCTTCACGCCGGCCGTCCACACGATCGTGCTGGAGTCGACCTCGAGGCCGTTCTTCAGCACCACGTGGCCGTCGACGCAGGAGTCCATGGAGGTCGAGAGGTAGACCTCGACACCACGGCTCTCCAGGTGCTCCTTGCCGTACGCGCCCAGCTTCGGGCCGACCTCGGGAAGGATCTTGTCGGCGGCGTCGACCAGGATGAAGCGCATGTCCTCGCGCTTCACGCTCGTGTAGTACTTGGCCGCGTCGCGCGCCATGTCCTCGACCTCGCCGATGGTCTCCGCGCCGGCGAAGCCGCCGCCCACGAAGACGAACGTCAGCGCCTTGCGGCGGACGTCCTCATCGGTCGTCGAGTCGGCCTTGTCCAGCTGCTCGAGGACGTGGTTGCGCAGACCGATGGACTCCTCGATGCCCTTCATGCCGATGCCCTGCTCGGCGAGGCCGGGGATCGGGNNGGCCTCGCCGACGAGCGGCGCGACCGTGGCGACCTTGCGGTCCTGATCGATGGTCGTGACACGGCCGGTGAGAACCTCTGCCTTGGGCAGGACGCGTCGCAGCGGGACGACGACATGCCGAGGCGAGATGCTGCCGGCAGCAGCTTCGGGGAGGAAGGGCTGGTACGTCATGTACGAGCGCGGGTCGACGACCGTGACGGTCGCCTCTCCATACCGCATCTTCTTCAGAATGCGACGAGCTGCGTACAGGCCTACGTACCCACCGCCTACAACGAGGATCCTGGGACGCTCCGTGGTGCTCATGCCATCGAGTATCCACCCCCCTCGGGGGGCATGCTCGTGAGCCCCTTCACAAGGTATCCGCCACCCTCTGCTACACTTCGCCGCCCACGTGACCGAGGTCATGGTGCGGAAGGGGAACCACACGCCCCTGGCGAACGTTGTTCACCACTTGTGAGCTGGCCCTTGAGCAGTCATCCGGGATGAACCACCTGCCCGGGACACGCCCCCGCCACACCCCCGAAACAC
>NZ_MAPV01000155.1 GCF_001700505.1 Streptomyces mutomycini | reverse complement strand
GCCACCTTCCGCCCCACCCTCACCCGGGTGGTCCTGCTGGCCGTCGGGGCGGCGATGTTCGTCGTCATCACCGCGGTCGCGATGATCCTGGAGAACCTCAGCGCGGGGGAGCGGACCAGCTTCGTCTTCGTCGCCCTGCTCTTCTTCGGCGTCCTCGCCCTGCTCAGCCGGCCCCGCATCACCGCCGACGAGGCGGGGATCACGGTGGTCAACATCACCCGCACCCGCCGCCTCGCCTGGGCGGAGATCCTCCGCGTCAATCTGCGCGCCGGTGACCCCTGGGTCTTCCTCGATCTCAGCGACGGCACCAGCATGCCCGCCCTCGGCATCCAGCCCGGACTCGCCAGGGAACGGGCCATCAGGGACGCGCGGACACTCCGCGCCCTCGCCGAGTTCCACGGCAGCGGAGTGAACGACGTCACGGAGAACAGCTGAGCCCCCTGCCCAGTACGGCCCGATCCCGATTATTCTGGGACCGGTGGCGCACCGGGTGTGCGCCCCGCCCCGCACCAGAAGGCCTTCGAGGCCCGCGGGGCACATTCCTGCGACTCAAGGAGTGACTCCCTCCAGCAATGGACGGATCGTCCGGTAGTACCTGCGCCGCCCTCTCTCCGGAGGCGGCGGCATGACCACCCCCCTGTTGCTGCTCCTCGCGGCATTCCTTCTCATCCTCGCCAACGGATTCTTCGTGGCAGCCGAATTCGGGCTCGTCACAGTGGAACGGCCGGACGCCGAACGCGCCGCCGCCGAAGGCGACCACCGGGCGCGCACCGTCGTCGCCGCCCTGCGAGAACTCTCCTTCCAGCTCTCCGGAACCCAGCTCGGCATCACCATCACCTCGCTGGTCGTCGGCATGCTCGCCGAACCGGCGCTCGCCCAGCTGCTCGCCGGACCGCTCACCGCCACCGGACTGCCCTCAGGGGCCGTTCCCGGGGTGAGCGTCGTGATCGGCATGCTCTTCGCCTCCGCCGTGCAGATGGTGGTCGGCGAGCTGGTGCCGAAGAACTGGGCGGTCTCCCGGCCGCTCCAGGTCGCCCGTTTCGTCGCCGGGCCCCAGCACCGCTTCTCCGCCCTCTTCCGACCGGTGATCACCGCACTGAACGCCGTGGCGAACCGGCTGGTGAGGCTCCTGGGTGTCGAACCCACCGCCGAACTCGCCTCCGCCAGGACGCCCGGTGAACTCGTCTCCCTGGCCCGGCACTCCGCCGAGGCCGGCACCCTGGAGCAGGACACCGCCGATCTCTTCGTGCGGACCCTGTCCCTCGCCGGACTCACCGCGCAGCACGTCATGACCCCGCGGGTGAAGGTCAGCGCCCTGCAGTCGTCGGCGACCGCGGCGGACGTCCTCAACCTCACGCGGGCCACTGGCCTGTCCCGCTTTCCCGTCTACCGGGACCGCATCGACGAGGTCGTCGGCATGGTCCACCTCAAGAACGCGCTGGCCGTCCCCTCCCAGGACCGGCTGCGGACCCCGGTGAGCCGGATCGCCGTTGCGCCGCTCCTGGTGCCGGAGACCCTGCCCGTCGAACAGCTGCTCAAGCGGCTGCGCAGCGAGCAGCCGATCGCCGTCGTGGTCGACGAGTACGGCGGCACCGCCGGTGTCGTCACCCTCGAGGACATCATCGAGGAACTCGTCGGCGAGGTCAGGGACGAGCACGACGCCGAAGGCGCCGACCGACCCGAGCTGACGTCCGTCGTCGCCGACGACGGACGGGCCGGATGGGACGTGGAGGGCAGCACCCGGGTGCTCACCCTGCTGCGGATAGGCCTTGACGTACCCGAAGGGCCGTACGAGACCGTGGCGGGGCTGGTCGCCGATCTGCTGGGGCGCATCCCCGCACCGGGTGACCGCGCCGAACTGCCAGGCTGGCGGGTCTCCGTCCGCCAGGTCGGCCACTACCGTGCCGAGCAGGTCCGCTTCGTCCGGCTGAACGACGTACCGGCACCCCCGGCTGAACGGCCGGAGAAGCCGGAGCGGCCGGAGCGGCTGACCCAGGATCTGCTGGAGGCCGTGCGATGAGCCTCGTACAGCTGGTCCTCGCCGGTCTCCTCGTGCTGGCGAACGGCTTCTTCGTCGGCGCCGAATTCGCGCTCGTCTCCGTACGGCGCAGCCAGGTCGAACCGCTCGCGGCAGGCGGGTCGAGCCGGGCCAGACAGGTCCTGTACGGCCTGGAGAACCTGCCGCAGATGATGGCCGCCGCACAGTTCGGCATCACCATCTGCTCCCTCACGCTCGGCGCGGTCGCCGAGCCGACCGTCGCGCATCTCCTGGAACCGGTCTTCCACGCCGCGCACGTGCCCGAGGGGCTCGTCCACCCGCTCGGCTTCGCGGTCGCCCTCGTCTCCGTGGTCTTCCTCCATCTCGTCATCGGCGAGATGGTCCCGAAGAACCTGGCGATGGCCGCTCCCGAGAAGACCGCGATGTGGCTCAGCCCCGGCCTGGTCGGGTTCGCCCGGCTCTGCAGGCCCGTCACCTCCGCGCTCGGGGCGTGCGCCAATCTCGTGCTGAGGCTCTTCAAGGTCGAGCCCAAGGACGAGGTCGAGGCCGTCTTCACCAGTGAGCAGCTCAACCGCCTGGTGGAGGACGCGGGCATGGCCGGCCTGCTGGAACCGGAGGCACAGGAACGGCTCGGGGACGCCCTCGAGCTGGGCAGCAGGCCCGTCACCGATGTTCTGCTCGACCGGGCGTCCCTGGTGACGGTGGACCCGTCAGTCACCCCGCGCCGTGTGGAGGAGCTGACCGTGAGGACCGGCTACTCGCGCTTTCCCGTCTGTGCGGAGGGCGGCGGCCCGTTCATGGGCTATCTGCACGTCAAGGACGTCCTGGAGCTGGAGGACGGCGAGCGTGCCGTTCCCCAGCAGATCTGGCGTCCGATGGCCACCGTGCGGGCGGAACTCCCCCTGGACGACGCCCTGACGGTCATGCGACGTGCGGCCACGCATCTCGCGCAGGTCGCCGACGCCTCGGGCAAGGTGCTCGGCTTGGTCGCCATGGAGGACGTCCTTGAGATGCTCGTGGGCGAGGTCCGCGACCCGGCCCACCGCGTCTTTGTGCCCCGCCGCACTGTGGAGGCGCCGAAGGCGATGGCACCCGCGGGGTGACTGCGCCCAGCTGATCCCCGCCGCCGGGCGGTCCCACCGGACCGTCCGGCGGCCTTTCGGCAAGACCCGGGTTCACAGGGCCCCGGGGTCCTGCTTCCCCCGGCCCACCGGACCGCGCCCCGACAGCACCTCGCCGTACGCCTGCATCAGATCCGGCAGCCGCAGGGTGGCCAGATCGTCCCGGGTCGGCGCGGCGGCGTAACCGGACAGCCGAAGATCGCGGTAGGCGCAGCTCTTCTCGTACAGGGTGCGCAGGAAACGGCCGTTGCCCAGCTCGTCGATCCAGCCCTGCTCGACCACGTGTCCGCTGATGCTGCGCAGTTCGTCGTGGGACTCCTCGTCCCACACGTCGCCGTTGTCGGAGGCCAGCACCCTGCCTATCGCGGTGAGCTCGAGGGGGCGGTAGCTCGGGAAGTCGACGCGCGTGGTGAAGCGTGAGGAGAGCCCCGGATTGGTGGAGAGCAGCCGGTCCATGCCCTCCGGGTAGCCGGCGAGGATGACGACCAGGTGGTCCCTGTTGTCCTCGGCCCGTTTGAGGAGCACCTGCAGGGCCTCGTCGCCGTACGCGTCGCCCTTGCTGTAACCGGAGTTGGAGAGGCTGTACGCCTCGTCCACGAACAGCACCCCGCCGAGCGCCGAATCAATCAGCTCGTTGGCCTTCACCGCAGTCTGTCCGAGGAACTCGCCTACCAGGTCGGAGCGTTGGGCCTCCACCAGGTGGTCGCCGCCCAGCAGCCCGAGTGCGTAGAACACCCGGCCCAGGATGCGGGCGACCGTGGTCTTGCCCGTCCCGGACGGGCCCGAGAAGACGAAATGGCGCTTCGGCGGCTGCACCGGCAGCCCCTGCTCCGCCCGCAGCCGCGCCATGTTCAGCTGGGCGGACAGGGCTTTGACCTGACGTTTCACGGGGTCGAGCCCGACCATGCGCTCCAGCTTGGCCAAGGCCTCCGCGAGCATCACAGGGTCGCTCGGCCCCGCCGGGAAAGCGGCTGCCCGCGGCGCACCCGGCTTCCGCCGCGCGCCGTCACCGCCGGGCCCGGACGGTGGCACCACACCTGTGGACAGGCCCTGCGGGGCGCCGCCGAGCCAGGGCTCGGGGCCGTCCACCAGGTCAGTGCCGAGCGCCGTTTCCCCGTCGGTCCGGGTCTCCACGCCCGTGCCGTCCGAACCGAAGCCCGCCAGCGACACCGGGGCGAGATCGGCGGCCTCGTCGTAGCCGTCCCCCTCGGAAATCGCCGCGAGTCTGGCCGAGGTATCCATGAACGCCGGGTCCACACGGTGCACCGCCCGGTACAGCGGCAGCGCCGCCGCGCTGCGGCCGGTGCCCTCGTGGGCCCGCGCCAGCCAGTAGCGCAGCTCCTTGCGCTGCGGCTGCTCGCTGCGGCAGCGCATCAGCGCGGCGGACAGCAGGGGCTCCGCCTGCCCGTACATCTCCAGACGCACCCGTGCCATGCCACCGAAGAGACCCGCCTCGATGCCGAGCAGCGGATCCTCGATGAGCTGCTCGGTGGTGCGCACCAACTGCTCCCAGTCCTTGACCAGATAGGAGCGGCAGGCGTGCAGGAACCGCACCTGGGCATCGGTGTCGACGGGCGGCAGGCCCGCCAACGCCCGGTCCAGTTCCGGGACATGGCGGCCGTCCAGCCAGTGCGAGGCGTGCGCGAGGAGCAGATCGCGCGGGCTCTCCAGCACCGGCTGCACCCACCAACCGAGCCAGTACCACGAGTTGAGCGTGCGGCGATGACGGGTGCGCTGCTCACCGAAGCGGTCGCGATGGCGGTACATGCGTAACAGTGCCGTGGTGGTGTCGATCCGCAGCGCGTGCAGACCGAGCCAGCCGTCCGCCATGCCGGGATCCAGCCGGACCGCGTTTCTGAACTCCTCCTCGGCCTGCGGGTACGCGCCCATGGTGTAGGCGTCCACTCCGCGCAGCCAGGCAAGGTCGGCCGGGGCCTGCATGCCCGGCGTGCCGATGTCCATCAGGTCCCCCACAAAGCGTGCCCCCGGAATGTCCCGCCCGCACAGCATGCCCATCGCGGCGCACCTAATCACCGTGCTGGGGAAGGGAATTGACCGCACCCGAGAGGCATCGTACCTGTACAGGGAGTGAGCGGTTAAGTGCGATACCGGCGCTTCAGGGGCGGTGACCGAGGGTGATCGAAAGGCTTGCCGCACTCGGGCGGGAGGGCAGAACGAAGCCCCCGGTCACGGGGGAACAACCGGGGGCTTCGTGTCTGCGGGGGCTTCGAAAAGCCGCACATTGAGAACGTAAGACCTGTACCGCCCCTCGGTCAAGCCGAGTTGGGGCGCCTGCCGGGCTTTTACCCACCGGGCGCCCTGGCATCCCTCACGCTTCACTGTCCGTGATGATTTGACTCGCCACCGCTGTCGTGCGAGGTCCTTCCAGCCACACGTACCCCTCGGGTGTCCGCCGTATCACCGCATCGGCGAAGGGGTAGGAGGGGTCGGCGTCGAAATGCCGCTGCTCCGCTGCGGTCCAGCCGTCCCAGAACTCCGCAAGTCCGGGGCCGTCGCGGTGTCTGCCCCGCTCCCAGGACGCCTCGCTGTCCCCCTCGATCCACAGCAGCCCCGCGAGAAACGGCCGCACCGCGGTGCGGCCCGCCCCCACCCCCTCGATCAGCACTACGGGAGCCGGCTCCAGCGTCCGCGGCGGCCCGAAGCGCCGGGCCGTCCAGTCGTACGGGGCGTATCTCGCGGTCTCCCCTCGCGAGAACGGGTCCAGGACCTGCGCCCGGAGTCTGTCCGTCCAGGAGAAGAGCTCCTCGTGCGTGGCCAGGTCGTCCAGGCGGAGCACGGGGGCGTCGCCGAGGACCGAGGCCAGACGGCCGGAAAAGGTGCTCTTGCCCGACCCCGCGTGGCCGTCGACCGCGATCAGCCGCACCGGCCCGCACGACGGGGGCAGGGAGCGCAGCCTGCGCGCGTGGTCCGCGAGGTCGTCCATGTCTCCACTTTACGAGGTTCTGAGGGCCCCTTTCTCACTTCTGTGCAGGTCACGCCAGTGGACCAGACCAATATTGGTGCTGCGGCGCGGGACGAATCACTGGCAGGATCCGGCCCCGACCCGCGATAGTTGGCGCACGTTCGGCATCCGCAGCCCCAATCCGCTCAACGACCGGGGGTCACGCCCATGACAAGACCGACTTCACGCAGAACCGTGCTCACCGCCGCGCTCGCGGCAGCGGCCGGCGCGGGTGCCGCGGCCTCCGCCGGCCCGGCGAGCGCCGCACCCTCCCGCACCTCCTCATCCCCGGCGGCGGCCTCGCTCGTGGACAACCGTTTCTGGACCACCTACACCGACTGGCGCTGCGGCACCTCGGTGGGGACCCGCGCCGTCGCCGGCCGCCGCCCGGGTCTGGTGATCGCCAAGCCCGCCGGAAGCACCGACTACACCGACCCGCACACCGGCACGACCAGTACCTGGGACTACGCGACCTGGACCTCCCCGGTCCACCGCTCGTCCGTCCCCGCCACCGAGGTGATCGCCTCCTGGAACGCCCACACCCCGACGGGTACCTGGATCCAGATCGAGCTGCGCGGCAGCTACTCGGACGGGACGGACACGCCCTGGTACGTGATGGGCCGATGGGCCGCCGGTGACACGGACATCCGCCGTACCTCCGTGGACGACCAGACCGACGGCAGGAGCACGGTCTGGACCGACACCTTCTCCCTGGACGACGCGGCGAGCGGACTGCGGCTCGTGTCCTACCGCCTCAGGCTCACCCTCCACCGCACCCCCGGCACCGGCCTCACGCCCACGGTCCACCGGATCGGCGCCATGGCCTCGGACGTCCCCGACCGCTTCACCGTCCCCGCGACCGCTCCCGGCATCACCCGGGAGCTGGCGGTTCCCCGCTACTCGCAGAACGTCCACGTGGGGGAGTACCCGGAGTACGACAACGGTGGTGAGGCGTGGTGCAGCCCCACCTCCTCGCAGATGATCGTGGAGTACTGGGGCCGCACGCCGACCGCCGAGGACCTGGCCTGGGTCAAGCCGGAACTCGCCGACCCACAGGTCTGCCACGCGGCCCGCTACACCTTCGACTACCAGTACGAGGGATGCGGCAACTGGCCCTTCAACGCCGCCTATGCCTCGACGTACAAGGACATGAACGCGGTGGTCACCAGGCTCGGTTCGCTCGACGACCTCGAGAAGCTGATCGCCGCGGGCATCCCGGTCATAACGTCCCAGTCGTTCCTGAAGGGCGAGCTGACGGGGGCGGGTTACGGAACATCAGGCCACCTGATGACAGTCATCGGCTTCACGGCCGAAGGCGACGTGATCGCCAACGACCCGGCATCCCCGTCCAACGACGCGGTGCGCCGCGTCTACCAGCGGCGCGAGTGGGAGAACATCTGGCTCCGGACGAAGCGCTACGACGCGACCGGCAAGGTCAGAGGGGGTACGGGCGGGGTCTGCTACGTCTACTGGCCCGCCAATCCAGCACCGGGTCAGCACCGCGTTCTGCGCTCGCTCGGCCTGACCTGAGCACGTAGGGACCTACGGCCGCCTCGACGACCTGACGGCAGCGCTCCTGACCGTTCTGTGCGAGGTGGCCGTACCGGTCCACAGTGACCTTGATCGAGCGACGTCCGACCGCTGGACCGTGGAACGCACCATGGCCTGGCTCGCCGGCTGCCGCCGCCTCCACCGACCTACGAACGCAAGGCCGACCATTTCCTCGCCTTCACCAGCATCGCCTGCACCCTCATCTGCGACCGCAGGCTCGCCCAATGAGATGACTTCCAAGTGGTCGGCGCCATCACGCTTCAGGTCAAGAAGACGCCTGGCCACGCCCGCGGGTAGGCACGTTCATCCGTACTCGACTGTGCACGTTCACGTACTCCCTTGCGGGCGATGCGGTGGGTGATGCAGCGTGCCCTGTCATCCCCGTCGATGACAGGAATCTCCCGAGCTTTGTACGTCGACACGGGCAGAGCGTCCACGGTGGCGCCAGCCGGTGGTCGGTGAACGGTGCCTCATGCCGTCTCGTGGTGGAGGGGGTCCAGGGCGGGCGTGTCGCCTACTCGATCATCTGACGACGGGAAACACGCTCGTGATCCTCGTGACCGGAGCCACTGGAAACATAGGCAGTGCCCTGCTGAAGGAGCTGCACGCACGCGGTGTCGGGCCGCTGAGAGGGCTCACCCATGATGCCGCACGGGCCGTCTTCCCCCAAGGGGTCGAAGCCGTGGAGGGCGACTTCGCAGAGCCGACGTCGTTGAAGTCCGTGCTGAAGGGGGTGCGCTCGCTGTTTCTTGTGTCGCGTCTGGGCTCGGACGCCGACATCCTCGAAGCCGCCCGGCAGGCGGGAGTGGAGCACGTCGTGCTGGTGTCGTCCATCACCGTCCAGACCCACCCGCACCTCGGCCCTGCCGACGAGAACCTGGCGGTGGAGCAACTACTCAAGGGAACCGGCATGGCCTGGACGATCCTGCGGCCGACGCAGTTCGCTTCGAACGCCCTGATGTGGGCTGCGTCCATCCGTGGCCGCGAGACCGTCCGCGCGCCGTACGCCGAGACCGCGCTGCCGACCATCCACCCCGCGGACATCGCATCGGTCGCACAGGTGGCGCTGACCGAGCCCGGCCACCACGGACGCACGTATGCCTTGACCGTCGAAGGCGTCTTGTAGCCACGGTTTGGAGCTGACCGTTTGACCATTGCGACGCCGACTCCAACGCAGGGTGGGACGTAGGCGAGTTTCGGTTCTGGCACAAATCTTGGGGAGTGATCACGGAGAGTCATCGTGGTGTTCGATGATGCGGGAGGCTGAGCCCTCGACTCCATGCAGAATGTTCTGCCTCACCGAACTTTGATGGTGGTCCGACTTTTGCGGACTACGGCGTGGGGGTGGCGGACTGGCCGTCGTTCCGCGTCCGCATTTGAGCCTGTCCTGGATGGACAAATCCTCGGGCCGCGGAGGCGGCTATTCGATTGCGGACCTGGCCGATGGCTTGACACGGTTCAGGCGTCATGCGCATCTGCATCGTGATCTGAGGAGGCACCCCCTCATGACTGTCGTTTCGGAACGTCGTTTGGCTCTTCTTGGAGGCGGCTTCTCCACCGACGACGACGGTCTACTGGATGACTGGGTGCTCGGTCAGGTGCCCGTTCGTCGCCCAAAGGTGTGCTTCGTCCCTACAGCCAGCGGCGACGCGCCCGCCTACATCGAGCAGTTCTTCGAGGCGTACCGGTCACGTTCGTGCGAGCCCAGCGTCTTGCAGCTGTTCCGGCGGGAGCTCGATGACGACGAACTGCGCACGTTCCTGCTCTCTCAGGACGTGGTCTATGTGGGTGGGGGCAACACCGCGAACATGCTGGCGGTCTGGCGCGCGCACGGCGTGGACCAGCTACTTCGCGAGGCCTTCGACCGAGGGACCTTGCTGTGCGGCATCAGCGCTGGTGCCAACTGCTGGGCCGAGGGCTCGCACACCGACTCATTTGGGCCACTGACCCACCTCTCCGATGGGCTGAGCCTGCTGTCCGGCTCGGTCTGCCCGCACTACGACAGTGAACCGGGCCGACGAGCGTCCTATCAGGCGGCTGTGGCAAGCCGCGCGCTTCCGGCCGGCTGGGCAGTAGAAGACGGAGTCGGCGCGCTATTCACCAACGGCCATCTGACGGACTGCGTGACACTCACACCTGAGGCTCTGCTGTATCGGGTGGAACCAGACACAGACAGCGGGGTTTCAGAACAAGCCCTGCCATGCCGTCTGCTCGCCCGAACACACCAGGTCAATCAGCGGGCGTGAACGGGTGAGGGGCCGGCGATACCCGTCGGAGGGCGGGCGCAGGCGGCACACACAAGGGTGATCACACGAAGTTCTGGCCCGCCGAACCCGCATCGCAAGATGCCTGCTTCCGGGCTACTGCAGCAGGATCATCTTCCGGAGAAGGTGGAAACCGGCTCGTCCGTAGAGCTG
Organism: Streptomyces mutomycini; assembly: GCF_001700505.1. GTDB lineage: Bacteria > Actinomycetota > Actinomycetes > Streptomycetales > Streptomycetaceae > Streptomyces > Streptomyces mutomycini. The sequence continues at coordinate 32,938 of NZ_MAPV01000155.1, read as the reverse complement.
TCTCTTGATCTTCTTGATGCGGTTCACGGCGCCTTCGATGCTGCCCGAGCTCCAGTCCAGAGTGAGGCCGGCGGTCACGGCGTCGAGGTCACGGCGCAGGTGGAGTGCGAATCCTGTGAGCCCGGGCAGCTGGCTGGCGTCGACGGCTTCGATCCAGGTGGGGAGCGTGGCGCCGAGGCGGCCGGTGAGCATCTCGCCGAAATCGCGGACGTGTCCGGCCGCCGTGTCCAGTTCGGGACAGCGGGTCAGGACATCCTTGAGGCTGGCGCGGTCTTCCTCTCTCAGGGCGGCAGGGTGGCGGGTGATCCAGCCGGTCACCTGCCGTCCGTCGGCGGCCTCGGTGGTGCTGCGGACGGAGTCCCGCGCAAGGTGGCGATGTGCGCTCGGACCATGCCCTAGGTGACGGGAGCTTGCTCGGCGACCAGCTCGCCGTGCAGTTGGGTGACGCTGGTGCATCCCTCGGCGAATCGCCGTTCCAGGTAGGGCTTGTGGGGGTCCAGCCTGCTGGGCCGGGGGCGGTTGTCGCGGATGGTGTCCTGCCAGCGTGCGGCGTTCGCGTACCGAAGCACGGTGTTCAGGCCGCAGCCCAGGTGCCGGGCGATCGCCCGGCGTGAGTGGCCCTGGGCGAGCATCTCGTGGACCAGGGCGTGTGCGGCCTTCTTCCGCGCGGCCCGCCGGCCGGCGGGCTCCGCGTCGTCCTGCGATCGCCCTGAAGTCGGTCGGGTGGCCTCCGGCAGCGTGCCGCTGGACGTCGGGGTGCGCAGGCAGTCGCGGTGGGATGCGACACAGGTTTCCACGGCCTGCCGAGGCCCTGCCACAGATGGAACCGGTCGGCGATCTGCAGAGCATCGGGTGCACCGCGCCGGGCGCCCTCGGCGTAGGCGCCCGCCCGGTCGCGGCAGATGATCTCCACGCCGGGGTGGCGGACCAGCCAGGCGGCCAGCGGCCCGGCCTCGCGGGTCGGGAGCACATCGACCACCCGGTGGTCTTCGACGCTGGTCAGAACGGTGGAGTAGGTCTGGCCGCGGCGGAGCGCGAAGTCGTCCACGCCCAGCACCCGCGGCGTGCGGAACCGTGGATCGGGCAGTGCCATGACCCTGCGCAGCAAGGTCATCCGTCCCACGCCGAAACCCAGCTGGGTGGCCAGCCGAGCGCCGGCCCGCCCCGCCAGGGCAAGCCCCACTTGCCCAAGGGTGTGGTTGAGCCGCGTGGTAAACCGCGCGTGCGGGACAGTCAGCCGGGAGAACGGCTCGGCGAACGTCCGGCGCGGGCAGTCCGCAAACCCGCAGATGAAGCGTCGGACCGTCAGCCGGATCACGGAGCCCTGGTCAGCGAGCGGAAGGTCCCTCAGCCTGCGCTGGTATCGGTCGTGGACCCGGTCCGAGAAGCGGCCGCAGTCCGGACACGCCGCCCCGGCCGTGCGACCTCTCGCCACCACTTCGACCGTGCCGAACGCGGCCGTGACCGCCTCGACATCCACCTCGTCGATCCCGGCGAACACCAGCGAATCCCAGAACGGTGCATCGGTCTGCATGACCAGCACCATCACCGTCCACAAGCGACCGCAGCAGCGGCCAGCAGAAACCTGATGGAGCGTCATTTCCGGCTGTCAGACGTCAAGGCGTACGCCGTCTCGCACGAGCCAGCCTCTCGCAATCGAACACCGATGTCACGCTCTGGCGACGGTTCCCCAAGATCTGTGCCAGAACCCGAGTTTCAGCAACGTTCGTTGTTCAGAGCGCCGGGAGCAAGGCAGCCGCGCGAGATGGGTTCTGATGCCTCGCGCGTGATGGCGGGCGAGTGCTTCGCCGTCGCTGAGGACGTCGGTCTGATGGAGATCACGGGTGACCTGCTGGTCTTGTTGACTGCCAAGTCGTCTGGGGCCGTTGAGGCGCTACGCGGGGCCTGGGGGGAGGTGGACGGTCATGATCAGGTGGCAGGGTTCGGCTCCTGAGCCGCGGTAGGTGTGCGCGCGGTCGGCGTCGAAGGTGGCGGTCTGCCCGGCCTCGACGGAGTGCTCGGCGCCGTCCACGACGAGCACCATTCGTCCGGCGGTGACGCTGACGGTCTCCACGACACCGGCCTGGTGGGGGTGGCTGGGGTACTCCTCGCCGGGTTCCAGTGTCCATCGCCAGACCTCGGCGGCCGCAAGGCCGCTGGTGGTCAGCATCAGCCGGGCCTCGCTGCCGCGCTCACCCTTCCACAGGGGCATGACGGCATCGGCGCTCACCACCCGGACATGCTGTTCGGGACTGCCCTCCATCAGCGCGGAGACGGAGACGCCGAGGGTGTCGGCGAGGCGGACCAGGGTGGCGAAGTTCGGATTGCCCTGCGCCTTCTCCAGTGCGACCAGGGCGCCCTTGCTGACCTTGGCGCGTCGGCCGAGTTCGTCCAGAGACAGGCCGGCGCGGGTGCGGGCCGCGCGGACATTGTGCGCGAGCGTCCGCAGCGCAGCTTCGGTCTCGGCCATCGCTGCCACCCTTTCGGGTCAGAGGGTCAGTGCACTGCACCGCGCGGTCGTTCGGTTGACTACTTTCGGTCGGTGCGTTGTACGGTGTAGTCGTTCCATTGATAGTAAGGGATGTACCGCTGTGATTGCTCTGCTGCTGGCTCTAGGCAGCTCCCTGGCCTACGGATGCGCCGACTTCCTCGGCGGTCTCGGTGCCCGCAAGGCCCATGTCCTGCGCACCGTGATGATCGCCGCTCCGGCCTCGCTCACCGTCGAGTTGCTGCTGTGGCCCTTCCTCGGCGCTTCCTTCGCTCCCGCCACCCTCGCGTGGGGCGCCGCCTCCGGTGTCGCGTCGGCCGCCGCGTTCGCGCTGCTCTACCGCACGCTCGCGATCGGCCCGATGAACGTTCTGTCACCGGTGACCGCGCTGGTCTCGGCGATGCTGCCGGTAGGCGTGGGGCTGGTGCAGGGCGAGCACCTGGGGCTGGCCGGGCTGATCGGCCTGCCCCTGGCGCTGGCAGCGGTGGTGCTGGTCAGCGCCGGGCACGGTGCCGGCAGTGTGCGCCCGCCACGCACCGCGCTGCTGCTGGCCCTCGGCGCCGGAGCCGCCATCGCCCTGCAACTGGTCTTCCTGCACCAGGCGCCCTCCGACAGCGGTGTCGGCCCGTTGATCGTCGGCCGCACCGTGTCCTCCGCCGTCACGCTCGCCGCCGCCGGTGTGATGTTCCGGCGGCTGGGCCCGGACAAACCCGCGTACGCGATGTCGGCCGCGGCCGGTGTGCTGGACTCTGTGGCCAACCTGCTGTTCCTGCTCGCCGCCCGCAGCGGCGACTTGGCCGTCGTCGCCGTGATCACCGCCCTCTACCCGGCCGGCACCGTCCTACTCGCCCGCAGCGTCCTTGCCGAGCGCATCCACCGCACCCAGCTGATCGGTCTGGGCACCGCCGCCGCTGCCGTCAGCCTCCTCGCCCTCGCCTGACCCTGCACCCCGGAAAGGACCCCGGATGTTCATCCAGCCCTGGGACGCCGCCCTCGACGACGCCGAATGGCAGACCTGGATCGCCGACGGACACGACTTCGGCATCCTCAGCGTCAACGGCCTGCTCGGACACGCGCCGATCGTCGTGCCCACGCACTTCACCGTCGACGGCAGCACTCTGCTGATCCACCTCGCCCGCCCCAACCCCGTCTGGAAGACGATCGAGGTCGACCCGAACGTCATCTTCACCGTCACCAGCGACTACGCCTTCATCCCCGGCCCCTGGCGCGCCAAACCCGGCATCCCGCCCACCGAGGGCGTCCCCACCAGCTACTACGCGGCCGTCCAGTTCACCTGCCAGGCCACGATCATCGACGACCCACAGGACAAAGCCGAGCTGCTGCGCCGGCAGATGGCCCACTTCCAGCCCGACGGCGACCACGCCCCCATCGACCCCGACCAAGCCCCCTATGGGCGGATGCTGCCCGGCATCCGCGGCCTGCACCTGGACATCACCGAGGTCCGCGCGAAGTTCAAGTACGACGACCACAAGCCCGCCGAGCAGCGCACCGACACCGCCCGCCGGCTCACCGAACGCGGCAGAGCCCTGGACGCACCCACCGCGGCCCAGCAGATACGCCGCCTGAACCGCGTCGGCACCTGGAAGCCGTGACCTGTCGCCCAACCCCCTTCTCCCGGAACGGAATCCCTCGCGATGACCAGCTTCCGCCTCAGCCCCGCCGTCGCCGACGCCTTCCCCGACACCCTCATCGCCGTCGTCACCGCCACCGGCCTGCGCGGCCGGGAAGCCTGGCCCGCCACCACCGCAGCCCAGGAAGACCTGGAGCAGCAGCTCGCCGCCGGCACCTGGACCCCCGCCGTCGAGAGCGACCCGCGTATCGAGGCATGGCACACCGCCTACCGCTCCTTCGGCACCAACCCCCGCCGCATCCGCCCCAGTGTCGACGCCCTCGGCCGCCGCCTGGCCAAGAAGGGCTCTCTGCCCCGGATCAACCCGGCCGTCGATTCCTACAATGCCGTCTCCGTCCGCCACGGCCTGCCCGCCGGAGCATTCGACCTTGACCGCGTCACCGGCGATGTCGAGATCCGCTACGCCGACAGCAGCGAGACCTTCACCCCGCTCGGCGAACCCGACACGACCGAGAACCCCAAGGCCGGGGAGATCATCTACACCGACACCACCGACGTCCTCACCCGCCACTGGAACCACCGCGACGCCCACCGCACCCGCGTAACCGAAGACTCCACCCACGTCGCCTTCGTCCTCGAAACCCTCCACGCCGCCCGCGACGGCCACCTTCTCAAAACCGCCGCCAGCGAACTCCAGAACCTGCTCACCGAGCACTCCACCCAGACCACCGTCCACTACCTCAACCCCGCACACCCGCAGGCCACCACCTGAAAGCACGCTGCAACCACACCGAGCGAGCCCCCAGCGTGAGCTGGCCGGCAGCAATGAACGAGGCCCGCACCCGGTCAGTCAGTGCGGGCCACGCGCCGTATCTGGGGGGCCCGAGAAGAAGTGACCCGCTGCTGACGGACACCCATTCCACGCCCAGCCGCCCGACGCGCAGGTGGGCGACGCCTCCCGCAGATGCCTACGGCCAGGCCCGGAACCCGGGCACCACGCTGGGGCCGAGGAGCCTGACGGGCCGCTACCGGCCAGGTGTGCGTGGCTGGTCGAAGGTCCGCGGCAGGAACTCCACCGAAGCACTCATCGGGGGCGTCACGGGCCCTCTGCGCCGCCCCCAGGTCCTGCTCCCGGGCCGGTACGACACCACCGGCCGCCTACGGCTGGTGGGCAAGACCGGTTGCACCCGTCCGGGTGTGGCATCAAGGTCTCCCGGGCGAATCGGGTCTACTCCTCGTCGGCAGGAACCGGGGCAGGGCGCGGCGGGACACCGTCCTCACAGGTGAGACGGTCGATCACATCCACCACACCGTCGACGCTCTGGCAAAGGCGCAGGAGCACCGGCACGGTGTCGCGTTCCTGCACGGTGCCACTGAGAGTCACAAGCCCCTCGGACACCTCCACGTTCAGTGACGAGGGACTGAGCCGAAGGGTCTGGGTCACCACCTCTTCCACGATCTCCTCCTGGATCGCGCGATCCCGGCGCAGGAAGACCTGAACGAGATCACTGCGGCTCAGGACTCCGACCAGGCAGCCCTCGTCGTCTATGACGGGCAGCCGCTTGACCCTGTTCTCCTCCATCACCCGAGCGGCGTGCACGACGTTCCACCGGGGCTCAGCCGTGACGACAGGGTGGCTCATCAGCGCGGCGGCGTTCCGTGCTGCGCCGCCGGTGCTGTCGCGCAGGAGGTCGGCTTCGGAGACGACGCCGATCGGACGTCCCGCCTCGTCCACGACTGGCACAGCGGTGACCCCGGACTCGGTGAGCAGGCGGGCGATTTCCTTGAATGTGGTGCCGCCTTGAACGCTGATGACCAATGGTGTCATCAGGTCGGCGACGGTGAGATGTCCCATCGTTAGACCCCTACTGGGCATGACCGTCAGCGTGGGTGAGTCATGCTTTCCTCGACCTCGGGACAGGACACGCTCCCTTTGAACAACTTACCTTCAGTCGAAAACGTTCCTATGGCCGTCAAGGCATCACGGGCGGACGGCAGCGGAACCGGGGCGGCTTCTTTGAGGGAGCGGTGGAGTTCTCCGGCCAGGCCGGGACCAGAGGCACCTGAGAAGGTGAATTCTCGTTGTGAGGAACAGGGCGCGGCAGAACAATTCTCTGCGGGGAGTTCCGACGGTTCTACGGCTCGCCGGTCACAATGCGTCGTCCGGTCACCCTGTTGGCTGTCAGCGCGATCCACAGATCCTTTTCTCCGCCGGCCCAGGGGGTCACCGATCCCGATTCCTGCTCCAGGCGCTCGATTGCCTGAGCCTCGACAACCGCTGTGGCTTCGCCGACGATCAGCACGCTCCATCCCCGGCTGAAGGCGTCATCGATGTGATCCACCTCAAAAGCGGTCTCCTTCCCGGCCGCGTCAGCGGGACCGGATCCCTGTGAGGTTCTGTAGGCGATCTGGTTCTCTGCGCACACGTAGTTGACCGGGTAGACGGCCGGGCCGCGCTGGTTGCTCACAACGACTCGGCCGATCCCATGGTCGCCGACCAGCATCCAGCACTCCTTCTGGCTGAGCTCCACCAGCTGGGGGTGGCCGGCCGCACGGCCCACCCCGGGAGGAAGGTCGACAGTGCCGCCCGTGAGTTCGTCGACGGTCGTCTCGAGGGCGTGGGCCAGACGCAGCATGAATCCCATCCCGTGGCTGCCCGGATGCGTCTCGACATACTCGATGTATCCCGGAGCCGAGGCGGTGCGTAGCGCGACGTCTCGTCGGGACAGTCCGAGATATGCACGTCGCGCCGCCACACGCCTGCCGAAGTCGCCTGTCGCCGGCGCCCCGGGTCCTTCGGCGTCACTCTTCGATCGGTCGGCCATGATTCTTCACCCTTCTCCGTCCGGTTCCGGGTTCCCGTCTCGGGTCAAACGCTCCGTTCGCCCTCCGGGGATCACGGAACAGAGCTTCCGTGCTCGCCCTCGGAGGTCCAGCCCGAGGCCGACGTCACTCCCGGAGGGCGCCGGGCCGCTTTCCCCGCAGATCGGGTGCGGACCAGAACCAGAGGACACCACACGTGGGCCAGAACCGCGAGTGAGACGGACCCGGCATCGAATCCCGCAAACCCGCCGAGGCCACGGAGGCCCAGGACCGTGAGCTCCGAGAGGCTGCTTTCACTGCCGAACTCCTCCAGTGGGTGCTCCAGCCGCACATACTCGCCAGCGTCCTTCCACACACAGTGACGACGCGGGACATGATCCGCTCTTCATGAGGACGACGCCTTGCTCCAAGCCTCACCCACTCCGACCGGACGGCAGGGGTGCCGGAAGGGCAACCGCAGGGGCCGGTCGGCCCCACGGCACGGACGGAGAGCCTGGCGCGGCGGCAGATCCCTGGGTACGAAGGCGACGCGCCGTCCCTTCCGGGGCCTTGTCGTCGCCGGATCCGGCCTGGTCCGACCGCTGGGAGACAGAAACCTCCGGACAGCCGGTCGAGTGGCTTACCAGGAGATCGCGCCGAGAGTCCGGGAGAGCGCCGACACGCCACCCGCTGTCGAGGGCCCGGTGGCTGCCGGCGTCCGAGCCGCACCGACCGCGGGAGCCCCGAGCGCGACAGGGCGGCGTACGCCGACGTGGTGTCGGAGTACGCCGCCCTGGAGCGGGGCGGGATGCCGGCCGGTCCTCCCGCTACTTGGGGTCGCGGCCGAACAGCGAGCGGGACCAGAAGTAGCCGAGGGCGACGAGCCCCAGGCACCAGGCGACGGCCAGCCAGCCGTTGTGCCCGATCTCGCTGCCCAGCAGCAGCCCCCGCAGGGTCTCGATGGCCGGGGTGAACGGCTGGTACTCGGCGACCGGCTGGAACCATCCCGGCATCGCGTCGACCGGGACGAAGGCGCTGGAGATGAGCGGCAGGAAGATCAGCGGCGTCGCGTTGTTGCTGGCGGCCTCGGGGTTCGGGCTGGACAGCCCCATGCCGACCGCGATCCAGGTGAGTGCCAGGGAGAAGAGCACGAGCAGCCCGAACGCCGCCAGCCACTCCAGGGCCGTGGCGTCCGTGGAACGGAACCCGATGGCCACCCCGACGGCCCCGACGAGGAGCACGCTCGCCACGCACTGCATCACGCTGCCGACCACGTGCCCGACGAGGACCGAGCCGCGGCTGATGGCCATGGTGCGGAAGCGGGCCATGATGCCCTCGGTCATATCCATGGAGACGGACACCGCGGTGCCGATCGTGGTGCCGCCGATGGTCATCAGCAGGATCCCCGGGATGAGATACGCGATGTATTCGGACCGGTCCGCCCCGCCGCCCCCGATGCCCGCGCTCATCACATCGCCGAAGACGTAGACGAAGAGCAGGAGCAGCATGACGGGGGTGAGCAGCAGGTTCAGGGTCATGGACGGATAGCGCCGGGCGTGCAGGAGATTGCGGCGCAGCATGGTGGTCGAGTTGCGTACGGCGAGGGAGAGGGAGCTCATCGGACATCCTCCTGGGTCTGGCTGGTCCGGCTGGTGCGGCCGGTCTGGTGGGGGAGGCCGGTGTCGCCGGTCAGGGCGAAGAACACGTCGTCGAGGTCGGGTGTGTGCACGGTGAGTTCGTCGGCCTCGATGCCGGCCGAGTCCAGCCGTTCCAGGACGGAGCGCAGTTCGCGCTGGCTGCCCCCGCTGGCGATCTGGAGGGCGAGTGCCTCGTCGTCCCTGGTGACCTGTCGCAGCACGGTGGCGGCGGTCCGGTAGGCGGCCGGGTCGGTGAAGCGGAGGCGGACGTGGCCGCCGGGGACGAGCCGCTTCAGTTCGTCGGCGGTGCCGTGGGCGGCGATCCTGCCGTTGTTCAGGACTGCGATGCGGTCGGCGAGTTCGTCGGCTTCTTCCAGGTACTGCGTGGTGAGGAGGACGGTGACGCCGTCGGATACAAGTTCGCGGATGATCCCCCACATGGTGTGGCGGGAGCGGGGGTCGAGGCCGGTGGTCGGTTCGTCGAGGAAGATGATCCTCGGGCTTCCTACGAGCGTCATGGCGATGTCGAGGCGGCGTTTCATGCCGCCGGAGTAGCTCTGGGCGGGCTTCTTCGCGGCGTCCACCAGGTCGAAGCGCTCCAGGAGTTCGGCGGTGACCCGCCGCCCCTCGCTCCTGGACAGGTGGTGCAGGTCGGCCATGAGGAGCATGTTCTCCTCGCCGGTGATCAGGCCGTCGACGGCGGAGAACTGCCCGGTGACACCGATCGCGGCACGCACGGACTGCGGGGCGGTGGCGATGTCGTGGCCGCCGACCTGAGCCTGCCCGCCGTCGGAGGAGATGAGCGTGGACAGGATCTTCACGGCGGTGGTCTTGCCGGCGCCGTTCGGCCCGAGCAGCGCGAACACGGACCCGGCCGGGATGTGCAGATCGATGCCGTCGAGGACGGTCTTGTCGCCGTACGACTTGCGCAGGCCGACGGCGGAGACGGCGGCGGGCGGCTGCGGAACGCCACCCCGACTGGATGTGGACATGACAGAAGAAGGCATGTGGCCCTCCCATAGAAGGCTTGAGTGGATTGACGAGCGCTGGAGTCGAGGCAGGGTCTGCCGGGTCAGCTCTTGGCGCGCCGGATGTCGATGTTGCCGTGCCGGGTGCGGGCGCGGATCTTGACGGTGTCCTCGGACCGCTCCGGGGCTTCGGATGCGGTGAGTGAGTTACGCACCTGCCCGGAGCCCGCGTGGACGTCGAGCCAGGCGGCCGTGCCCTCACGGACGCTGACGTCGATGGCGCCGTAGGCGGTCTCCAACTGCACCGTGCCGCGTGCTACTTCGTCCACGCGCAGGGTGCCGTGGGCGGTGGTGGCGGTGACCGGGCCCTCGGCGCGCCGGATCTCGATGTCGCCGTTGGCGCCACTCACCCTCAGCTCGCCGGTCGCCGCGCCGACGGTCGTGGTGCCGTGCGAGTTCTTCAGGACGGCGGGGCCGTCGACGAGCCCGACGCGCAGGCTGCCGGAGCTGGTGGTGATCTCGGCCATGCCCTCGACCCGGTCCACGGTGATCGATCCGTGGGAGGCCTTCAGGTGCAGCGGACCGGTGGTGTCGAAGCGGACGTCACCGGACGAGACCTTCACCCGGACCTCGCCGAGCCGGCCCTCGCCGAGCACCTGGGCCCAGGCGCCGGTCATGTCGATGCGTGAACCCGCGGGCAGTTCGACCGTCACGTCGACGGTGCCGGTGCGCCCGAACAGACCGGACTTGGGTGTCCTGACGTTCAGCACGCCACTTGCGTACGTGACCTCGGTCTGGTCGGCGGTCCGCACGTCCAGGTCCTTCTTAGGGTCGCGGGGGCGCACCCCGACCACCGTGTCGAGGCGGTCACCCGCGGTGAACTGGATGGAACCGGCCTCCACATGCACTGTGGCCGAGATCGTTTCGGGAGTGTCGAAAGAAGGCATGGCTGTCCCGTCCTCTTGGGTCTTCAGGGCGTCCCTGCTGGTGGGACGTGGTGTGGGTGAAGTGGAGCGGGCGGAGGTGCGGCTAGCGCACCCAGCCCGTGAAGCTCTGTCCGACGGTCTGGGCCCTCTCCGCCGCACGCGGTCGCGTCCCGCCGTCGACCGCTGCCGACACGGCCCGCACCAGCCATGCGTTGACCGACAGGCCCTCGCGGGTGGCGGCCTCCTCGGCGCGGGCCTTGAGGTGGGCGGGCAGACGCAGGTTGACGCGTGCGGTGCCGCCCTCGTCACCTTCGGCCGGGGCCGGGCTCGCCGGCGGGTCGAGTGGTGCGGCCGGCTCCGAGGGTGCGCCCGTGTCGGTGGGCGGCAGTGTCACCACGAAGTCGGGGTCGAGCCCGCGCAGCCGTACGTCGACCGAGCCGGGGGCGAGTTCGCGGGTGATCTCGTCCGTCGCGGCGGAGAGCACGTTGAGCATGGTCAGCCGGGTCGCCGACTCCAGGGGAGCGGTGAGCCTCTCTGCCAGCGCGCGGGCTTCTTCGCCGCCGGCTTCGGCGGCCACCGCGAGTTCGCGGCGGAGGGTGTCGACATACGGCGTGAGGTCCATGACGCCATCATGGCACCATCGTGGCGCCATATGCAAGCGGTGATGTGGCAGTCGTGCGGCATTCCGGGCCCGACTCGCTGGTCCTGCCGCTTTGACCTGCATAAACATGATGGCGCATGTCTGGATGGAGGTGGTGCCATGTGTTCTCTGGTGCCCGCCGGAGAATGGAAGGTGGTGCCGGATGGTGCCAGGATGGCGCCACAGTGAGTGCCATGCCGTGCGACGGAAACGCCTGCCACCTCACCCGCACCCCTCCGGCCTTCATCAGCTCCCCGCGGGAGCGCGGCAGCTCCTTCCGCGGACGGGCGGTCACCTGCCGCGCAGGCCCCACATCCGGCTCCGGAAGACCGTCGCCCCGGTCGGCAGGAGGCGGGCAGGGACGAAGCGCGCGGGACGCAAGGCCCGGCCCCGGAACACGGCGCTCCCGTTCACCGGCCTTCTCAGCAGGCCGGGGGAGCTGTCATGGCACGGTCCGGCCGCCGTGCAGGGGAGGGGGCGCCCGTGAGGAGGTACGCCTCCTCGGGGCCCAGCACCGCCCCCTCCTCGTACGCGGCGCGGAACGCCTCCGGTCCCAGCGCCGCCCGGGCCGCCGCCGTGATCCGGTCCACGTCACCGCGCTCGGCGGGCGGGAGCGGCGCCGCCACCCGCTGCCGGGCGGCAGCCGCCGCACTCAGCAGCAGCGCGGCGTCCCGTGGCCGTCCCTCCAGCGCGTGCGCGCCCGCGAGCCCTTCCAGAGCCAGCGCCATCGCCCGGGGATCGCCCAGCTTCGCGGCGGCTTCGAGACCCTCGCGGTGGCGGGCCACGGACGTCCGCGCATCACCCCGGAGCTCCGCGACGAAACCCAACTCGGCCAGCGCCAGCGTGATTCCGGGCCCGTAGTCCACCGATCGGTACCAGGCGAGCAGGCGGCCCATCAGCCCCTCGGCCGTGCCGAGGTCGCCCTCCCGGCGGGCGCCGAGCGCCAGGCCGATCCGGGCGCTCATCCGGCCAGGTTCGTAACTCTGTTCCGAGGCCAGGTCGTGGGCGCGCCGGTGGTAGGCGCGGGCATCGGGAAACGCACCGGTGAGGAGGGCGATCCGCCCCAGTCCTGTCAGCCGTTTGACGGCCTCGGTCCACAGGCCGAGTTCCTCGGCCAGCTCCAGCCCTTGCTGGTGCAGCCGGGCAGCCGCCGCGTAGTCACCGGTGATCTCGGCCAGTGAGGCCAGTGGGAAGACCGCCTGCAGCCGCCCCCAGCCGTCCCCGAGCCCGGCGAACAGCTCGGCGCTGAGCTCGCCGTCGCTCCGCAGCGCCGGCAGGTCGCCGCGCGCCAGCGCGTGCCGGGCCCGCAGGCTCAGTGCGGCGGCGCTGCCCCAGGAGTCGCCCAGGGCACGGAACCGCGACAGCGCCTCGTCCGCCAGGTCCTCGCCGGAGGTCACGTCCCCGACGCCGAGCTGGGCCCAGCCGAGGAACCAGAGCGCCATGGCGTGGCCCTCCGGGTCGTCGACGGACGCGTACGCCGTGAGAGCGGCGGCAATCCGCGCCGGGCCGTCGGCTGTGTCGCCCTGCAGCAGCGCGACACCCGTCCGCCAGGCGAGGGCGCGAGCCGTGAGCCGTGCGCGTGACGCGGCCGCCCGTCCTGCCGACGGATCCGCCGGGCCGGCGCCGTCCACCGCGGCCGCTGCTTCCGCCACCTCCAGGACCGCCGTCAGCGAGCGCTGTGCCTCGGCGAAGCGGCAGCGCAGCACCCAGTACCAGGCCAGCGCGTCAGCCATACGCAGGGCCCGGTCGGCGAGGCCCTCGCGTACCGCGTGGTCCAGCGAGCGGCGTAGATCGGCGCTGTCGGCGTCGAGTCGCTCCAGCCAACGGCGCTGCTCCGGGCCGCGCAGCAGCCGCGCCGCGTGCTCCGCCGACGCGAGGTAGTGATCGCTGTGCCGCCGGAGCACGGCGTCCAGCTCCCCGGCCGCGCGCAGCCGGTCCGAGCTGTACTCCCGCACCGATTCGAGAAGCCGGTAGCGGGGTCCGTCGGAGAGGTCGGTCAGTACCACCAGGGACCGGTCCACCAGCCGGCCCAGCAGATCCAGCACCTCCGCGGGAGGTATGCCGTCACCGCCTCGGCGGCCTCCAGCGTGCAGCCCTCGGCGTGCACCGAGAGTCTGCGCAGGACCACTTGTTCGGCCGGAGCCAGCAGTTCCCAGCTCCAGTCGATCATCGCCCGCAGCGTCCGCTGCCGCGCGGGTGCGCCCCGGTACCCGCCGGCCAGCAAGCCGAACCGGTCGTCCAGCCGGGCCACCAGGCCGTGCACCCCCAGCGTGCGGACCTTGGCGGCCGCCAGCTCCAGCGCCAGTGGAATGCCGTCCAGGCGGCGGCACAACGTGGCCACGGCCGCCGCGTTCTCCCCGGTCAGCGCGAACCCTGGAGCGCTGGAGGCACGCTCCAGGAACAGCCGTACCGCACTGGACGCGAGCAGAGCCCCGGGATCCGTCTCCGAGGGCGACGGCAGCTCCAACGGGGGTACGGACCACATCACTTCGCCGGACAGCCCGATCGGCTCCCGGCCGGTGGCCAGCACCCGCATCTGCGGGGCCGCGCGCAGCAGCGGTTCCACCCAGGCGGCGACGGCCTCCACCAGGTGCTCGCAGTTGTCCAGGACCAGCAGCATCCGTCTGTCCCGCAATGCGGCGGCGAGCCGGTCGGCCAGGGACGCCGGGGCGGGGCCGCCCGCCGTGTCCTCGCGGAGGTCCAGGCCCAGGGCTTTGAGCAACGTCTCGGCCAGGGTGCACACATCGTCGGAGACCTCCGTGCGCTCCAGCCCGGCCAGCTCGACCAGTCGTACGCCGTCGGGGAAGGCGGCCAGGACCTGGCCGGCGACCTCCACCGCCAGCCGGGTCTTGCCCACCCCGCCGGGGCCGGTGAGCGTCACCAGCCGGCCCCGTTCCAGCAGCTCGCGGACCCGGCCGACGGCGTCGGACCGGCCGATGAGTCCGCCCACGGGGGCGGGGAGATTCGTACGGGGCCGGGGGGAACCACCACCGGGCGGCGGCACGGGGCCGGCCGCGGTGCTGACGGAGCGCGGAGGGGCGAGCGCCGGGGGAAGGGCGCGTACTGGAGCCGGAGACGGATCCGGGCCGGCGTCCAGGGAGCGATCCTGCCGCAGGATCGCCCTGTGCAGCTCGGTGAGTCCACGGCTGGGGTCCAGCCCCAGCTCCGCGGCCAGCCGTTCGCGGAGGTCCCGGTAGCTGTCCAGTGCGGCGCTCTGCCCACCGGACCGGTAGAGCGCCAGCAGTTGGGCCGCGCGGAGCCGTTCACGCAGCGGGTGGCCGGCCACGAGGTCGCCGAGTTCACCGGTCAGAGACCGGTGTTCCCCCAGTGCGAGCCGTACCTCCGCGTGCTCCTCCAGTGCCACCAGCCGGTCCTCCTCCAGCCGGACGGCGGCGGCCCGGGCGAACGGCTCGTCGGCGTGGCCCGCGAACGCCGGTCCCCGCCACAGCCCGAGCGCCGCCCTCAGCGCGCCTTCCCGGTCGCGGAGTTCCTCGGTGGTCCTGGCAGCGGACACCGACGATGCGAATACGGTGGCATCCACCTCCGTCTTCCCGTCGTCCGTCCTCAGCAGGTACCCACGGGAATGCGAGACCACCAGCTCCCGGCCGCCCTGCTCCGCTGCTCCCAGCACCCGGCGCAGCTGGGACACCTTGCCCTGGAGCGCGTTGACCGGATGGGCGGGCAGTTCCTCGCCCGACCACAGATCGTCCACCAGCCGGCCGGCGGAGACCGGGTGCCCGGGGTGGACCAGGAGGTGTGCGAGGAGCGCGCGGACCTTCGCCTCGGGGATGTGGACCCGTTCGCCGTCCGCGGTCCACACCGCGAGGGGGCCCAGCACTCCGAAGCGCATGGCGTTCACCCTACGGCCTCTCGTTCGGATCATGCAGGGCTCGCGTGCCCTCGGATCATGCAGGGCTCGCGTGCCTGACACCGCACCCCGCCGCGTGGTCTGGCGCGCCCGGGGCAGCCTCGTCCGGCAGGCGGCCCCACCCGGCCCCGCACCGCACCGGCAGTGAACCGGCAGTGGACCGGAAGCGATGTCCCCAAGAGTGGGGGCTGTAAGGGAGAACCGGCGTGAACAGCCGGGACCACCGCACCGGGAGGACACCGTGAACACACCCCACGACGCAGCCGTGACCGCTGACATGAGCACCGGACCGACGCCTGCGGCGGCAACCACCAAGGTTTCCGTGACCGTCATCGGCCTGGGCAACCTCGGCCGTGCACTGGCACGGACCTTCCTCGACAACGGCCACCCCACCACCGTGTGGAACCGCTCGGCGGCCAAGGCCGACCCACTGGTGGCCGACGGGGCCCGCAGGGCGGCCACGGTCACCGAGGCCGTCGCCGCAGGTGAGCTGGTGATCGTCTGCGTACTGGACTACGACGCCGTGCGACAGCTGCTGGACCCGGCGGCGGAGGCCTTGCGCGGCCGGGTCCTGGTCAACCTCACCAGCGGCACCCCCGGCCCGGCCCGCGAACTGGCCGCCCGTGTCGCAGGGCTGGGCGCCGCCTACCTCGACGGAGCGGTCTACGCGGTGCCGCAGACCATCGGCACCCGTGAGGCGTTCGTCCTCTACAGCGGCGCGGCGGACGCCTTCGAAGCGCACCGGCAGGAGCTAGGCATCCTCGGTGACGCGGTGTTCGTCGGCACGGATGCCGGCTCGACCTCGCTCCACGACGTGGCGCTGCTGAGCGGGATGTACGGGATGTTCGCGGGCTTCTTCCAGGCGCTGGCCATCGGCGACTCGGCGGGGATCAGACCTACCGAGCTCACCACGCTGTTGGTGCGCTGGCTGCACGAGGCCGCTGCGGCGCTGCCCGGCTTCGCCCAGGAGATCGAGACCGGCGACTACACCACCGAGACGTCCAATCTCGAGATCAACGCGGTGGGCCTGGCCAACATCCTGATCGCCACCCGGGCGCAGGGGGTCCCCGTCGATCTGCTGACGCCGCTCCAGGAGCTCTTCGCGGAGCAGATCGCCCAGGGACACGGCAGGGCCGGCATGTCCCGCACGATCGAGTCGCTACGCCACCGCCGCACGGACGGCTGAGCCCGGGTCGGTGACGTGCCGCCTCCGGGCGGTGCGCGGATTGCAGAAGTTGCCTGGTCCCGGCCGGTACGCACGGCGTACCCGCCGTTGCGCGGCGGCTGAGCCCGGGGCCGCGTGGTCCGGGCCGCAGAGCGAGCCGTCGCCTCGGCCCGCTGTGCCGCACCGGCTGCCGGTGCCCGGGCCGACGGGCGCCGCATGGCCCATCGCCCGTCGGATACGTCTCGGCCGGTCCGCTGCCGTACACCTGCGCCGTCGACCGGACCCGCGTCCCCCGGGGCCACCCGTCCCTGCCGTCGCGCAGCGGTGTGGCGTCCCACACAGCCGGCGTCGCCCGCCGCGAGGCCGCGCCTTGGTGGCGCCCGTGTGGCAGAGGGGAGAAGCGGGGCGCCCGGGTGCCGGGCAGCCGGGCCGCTGTGACCCGGATCTCTACCGTGCCGCCCGCATCCTCCGGCACTGCGGTCGGGTCACGGGGGACGACCACTGCCGAACGACCGAGCGAGATGCCATGACCGCCACCGCAGCCGCGAACCGCACTCACGCCCGCACCGGCGGCCCGAAGGACGGGCCGAAGATCCTGGAGCACGTTCTGGGCTGGACGCTCGTCGTCGTCCTCGCCATGTTCGTCACCCAGGCGGGACTCATGTGACCTGCCGTCATCCCCGCGAGGCGGTGGGGTGGGGCGCCCGCCCGGCACCCCACCCCTGACCCGCCCTGCGGTGCGTGTACCCCGCCGGAACTAGTTGATGGCCCTGATGAGCTCACCGTCCGTCGTGTCGCCGCTGAGCTCCCAGAAGAAGGTGCCGCCCAGGCCCTGCTCGTTCTTGTAGTCCATCTTCGTGGCGATGGTGGCCGGAGTGTCGTAGCTCCACCAGTCGGTGCCGCAGTGGGCGTACGCCGTGCCGGCGACCGTGCCCGTGGCCGGGCAGCTGCTCTTCAGGACCTTGTAGTCCTCGATGCCCGCCTCGTACTTCCCGGCGGCCGCCCCCGTCGCCGTTCCGCCCGGTTCGGCCTGGGTGACGCCGGTCCAGCCGCGGCCGTAGAAGCCGATGCCCAGCAGTAGCTTCTCCGCCGGGATGCCCATCCCCTTGAGCTTGGAGATCGCCGCGTCGCTGTTGAAGCCCTCCGTCGGGATGCCCGGGTAGGAGGTCAGAGGTGAGTGCGGAGCCGTCGGCCCCTGTGCCGCGAAAGCGCCGAAGAAGTCGTACGTCATCGGGTTGTACCAGTCCAGGTACTGCGCCGCGCCCGCGTAGTCGACCGCGTCGATCTTGCCGCCCTCGGAGCCGTCCGCCGTGATCGCCGAGGTGATCAGAGCATCCGTGCCGAACTTCGACCGCAGCGCCGACAGGAGACCGCCGTACGCATCGCGGCCGCTGGTGTCGCAGGTCAGGCCGCAGGCGTTCGGGTACTCCCAGTCGATGTCGATGCCGTCGAAGACATCGGCCCAGCGCGGGTCCTCGACCAGGCTGTGGCAGGACTCGGCGAAGGCGGCGGGGTTCTGCGCCGCCTCGGCGAAGCCGCCGGACCAGCTCCAGCCGCCGAAGGACCAGAGGACCTTCAGATCGGGGTGCAGCTTCTTCAGTTTGCGCAACTGGTTGAAGTTGCCGCGCAGTTCCTGGTCCCAGGTGTCCGCGACACCGTCCACGGACTGGTCGGCCGTGTAGGCCTTCTCGTAGTCGGCGTAGCTGTCCCCGATGGTGCACTTGCCGCCCTGGACGTTGCCGAAGGCGTAGTTGATGTGCGTCAGCTTGTCGGCCGAGCCCGACGTCTCGATGTTCTTGACATGGTAATCGCGGTCGTAGACACCCCAGTTGGTGAAGTATCCGACCACCTTGTCACCGGCTGCGGTGGGGGCGGCAGGTGCGGCCGCGGTGGTGGCGGCGGCGGGGGTCGCGTCCGCCGAGGACGTGCCCGCGACGCCGAGCAGAGCGGCTCCGAGCGCGGCGGTGCAGACGGTGGCGGCGAGCGCCCGGAGGCGGGCGCGAGGACGGTGAAGTCCGGTCATTGTGGCTCCTCGTGGGGGAGGGCTTGGGCGTGGGGGTGCGTGCCCTGCGACCGGCCGGAATTGGCATGGACGCGATGAGCATTGGGGGAGACCGTAGAAGGACTAGACCAGTTGGGTCAATGGTTCGGACCAATTTCCCCGATCAAGGCCCCGGCCGCCCGGTGACGCATGGGCTCCGATCGGGCATACTCAACGCGCCACAGCCGCTGGCCAGCGCCTCCCGTGATCCGGGAAGGCAGGATCGGCTGGGGAGCCGTAGATCTCCGGGCACAGCCCGGGACCACCCGGCGGTGCCGCACACCCCGCGCGCGACCGTCGTCACGCCCGACAGGGAGGAGAGCGCCGTCATGTCCGACCGTGCACCGCAGCCGGTGGAACGCCGTCTGCCCACCGAGGAGTCCCGGCAGCTCGTCGAGCTCGTACGCGACATCGTGTCGAAGGAAATCGCCCCCCGGGCCGCAGAGGAGGAGGAAGCGGGCCTCTTCCCGCGCCCGGTCTTCACCCTCCTCTCCGAAGCCGGGCTGCTGGGACTGCCGTACGACTCCGCGCAAGGCGGCGGCGACCAGCCGTACGAGGTCTATCTCCAGGTCCTCGAAGAGCTCGCGGCCGCACGGCTCACCGTCGGCCTCGGCGTCAGCGTCCACTCGCTGGCCTGCCACGCGCTCGCCGGATACGGCACCGAGGAGCAACGGGCCGCCCATCTCCCCGCGATGCTCTCGGGCGGCCTGCTCGGCGCCTACTGCCTCTCCGAGCCCTCCTCCGGCTCCGACGCCGCCTCGCTCCGCACGAAGGCCGTCAGGGACGGTGAGGACTGGGTCCTCACCGGGACCAAGGCGTGGATCACGCACGGCGGGATCGCCGACTTCTACACGGTGCTGGCCCGCAGCGGGGAGGACGGCCCCCGGGGGATCACCGCCTTCCTCGTCCCCGGCGACGCCGAGGGCCTCCACGCGGCCCTGCCCGAGAAGAAGATGGGCATGAAGGGCTCGCCCACCGCGCAGCTGCACTTCGACGGCGTACGGATCTCCGGCGACCGCCGCATCGGGGACGAGGGGCAGGGCTTCGCCATCGCCCTGTCCGCCCTCGACTCGGGCCGGCTGGGCATCGCCGCCTGCGCCGTCGGCGTCGCACAGGCGGCCCTGGACGAGGCCGTCCGGTACGCCACCGACCGGCGTCAGTTCGGCCGGCCGGTCGCGGACTTCCAGGGCCTGCGCTTCATGCTCGCCGACATGGCGACCCAGATCGAGGCCGGCCGGGCGCTCTATCTGGATGCGGCCCGGCTCCGCGACGCGGGTCTGCCCTTCTCGCGGCAGGCGGCAATGGCGAAGCTCTTCTGCACCGACGCGGCCATGCGGGTGACCACCGACGCGGTCCAGGTGCTCGGGGGCTACGGCTACACCCTCGACTTCCCCGTCGAGCGGCTGATGCGCGAGGCCAAGGTGCTCCAGATCGTCGAGGGCACCAATCAGATCCAGCGCATGGTCATCGCCCGTCACCTCGCGGGTCCCGAGACGCGCTGACCCGGACGGGCCGGTCCGACCAGACCGGTGTCGTCATGATCCGGTTCCACTCCTGGTCGTGACGGCCCGGCAGGGTCCGGCCCGCGCTCTCCCAGTGACGCAGCTTGGTGCGGTAGATGGGCGGGTCGGTGGTGTGCGGCACGGACTGCCGCGCGGACTCCCGGGGCGACGGTCCGGACGGCTGGGAAACCGATTCTCCGGGCGTCGGTGCGGCGAGACGGCGGCGGGCGGGGCCGGCCGTGGAATGCAGCGTGGTCATACAGGACCAACGCCGCTACGGGGTCCGTGGTCACTGTCCGGCCGATTCGCGCGCCCGTTCCTCGGGCGCCGCGGCCACCGGCCGTCCGGTGAACTGTCCGCACCACGCCGGCCCGGCCGTCGTGGTGCGCGCAGGGACACGCCCTGGGGGCGCGGGAACGTCAGGCGGCGGTACGCCGCGTCTGCGAGGCGTACCGCAAGGGGCGTGAACCCGGACCGCCCGCGTGCGAGAAGGGCTGCATCCGCCAGTCGAGCCCCTGAGGGAGCGTCAGCAGCAGCGCCGTCTCCTGCTCCTGGGCCTCCAGCGACTCGTCGGCGGGGCGGGCCCGTGATGCGTCGCGATTCGTACCGGGGCAGACGGTGAGCACGAACGGATTCCACGGCGAGGGGCACAGCGCGTGCTCGGGAAGCACGTCCTCGTCCGCGAGCAGGGCGATCGGCTGTGCGCAGTCCGGGCAGATCACCCGGTACATCTCGAACGTGTCGTACGCGTCCAGGACGGTGTCGTCGTCCGGAGCGGCGTACGCGGTGTCCGCGTCGGGTTCCGGTTCGGTACGTCCAGTGAGCTTCAGGCTGCTCTGCATGGGTCTTTCCCCCCTCGGGTGGGCCGGCATGGCGCCACGGCCTCGGCCACAGCAAGCACTTCCCGTCGGAAGTCGGCCGTAACCGCGAGGTCGTCGGCTACCCACCCGTAAACCTGTGGCATTCGTCACATGCCCCTCGAACGTGCCCTTCCGGGGCTCCCACGGCTGTGCCTGGAGGGACCCGGGGCATAGGTTGATCCGCATGGAGGAGCTGGACCGTCAGATTGTGGAGTTGCTCGTCAAGGACGGGCGTATGAGCTACACCGACCTGGGCAAGGCCACCGGCCTGTCCACCTCGGCCGTTCATCAGCGTGTCCGCCGGCTGGAGCAGCGCGGGGTGATCCGGGGCTACGCCGCCGTGGTCGACCCCGAGGCCGTCGGCCTGCCCCTCACCGCGTTCATCTCGGTGAAACCCTTCGACCCGAGCGCACCCGACGACATCGCCGAACGGCTCGCCGGCGTCCCGGAACTGGAGGCGTGCCACAGCGTCGCGGGCGACGAGAACTACATCCTCAAGGTGCGGGTCTCCAGCCCGCTCGAGCTCGAGCACCTGCTCACCCGGATCCGCACACTGGCCGGCGTGTCCACCCGGACGACCGTCGTACTCTCCACGCCCTACGAGGCACGGCCACCGCGCGTCTGAGGCCCTCCCCGCGTCCTTGCGGTGGGGCCGGGGGAGGGGCCGGTCCCGGCAGGCGCGAGACTGGTCCCATGACCGAGAGCACCGCCCCCCAGAGCGAACACCGCACCGTGCTGCTGCGCGGTGGAGACGTCCACAGCCCCGCCGATCCGTTCGCCACCGCGATGGTCGTCGAACGCGGCCATGTCGCCTGGGTGGGATCCGAGGGGGCGGCCGACGCCTTCGCGAGCGGCGTCGACGAGGTGATCGACCTGGAAGGGGCCCTGGTCACCCCCGCGTTCACCGACTCCCACGTCCACACCACATCGACCGGACTCGCCCTCACGGGGCTGGACCTCTCCGGTGCGCGCACGCTCGCCGAAGCCCTCGGGCTCGTCCGTGCGTCCGCGAACGGTCAGGCCGAGGGCGGGGTGATCCTCGGTCACGGATGGGACGCGGCCCGATGGCCCGAGCAGCGGCCTCCGTCGCGCCGGGAGCTCGACGAGGCGGCCGGCGGCAGGGCCGTCTACCTGCCCCGTGTGGACGTCCACTCCGCTGTCGTGACCACCGCGCTGCTCGACCTCGTCCCGGGCGTCACCGCGCTGCCCGGCTACCTCGGCGACGCACCTCTGACCGGCGACGCCCACCACGCGGTGCGTGCGGCGGCCCACGGAGCCGTGACGCCCCGGCAGCGGGCCGCCGCCCAGCGCGCCGCCCTGGCACACGCCGCCTCGCTCGGGATCGGGACCGTGCACGAGTGCGCAGGCCCCGAGATCTCGGACGAGGAGGACTTCACGGGGCTTCTGGAGCTCGCCTCCGAGCAGCCGGGCCCCCGGGTCTTCGGCTACTGGGCCGAGCCCGTCGAGGACGCGAAGGGGGCCCGCCGGATCCGTGAGCTCGGCGCCCTGGGCGCGGCCGGTGACCTCTTCGTCGACGGGTCCCTGGGTTCGCACACCGCCCTCCTGCACGAGCCGTACGCCGACGCCCCGCACACCGGAAGCGGCCGGTTCGACGCGGCGCGGATCGCCGCACACGTGACGGCGTGCACCGAGGCAGGACTCCAGGCCGGTTTCCACGCCATCGGCGACGCGGCGGTGTCCGCCGTGGTGGCGGGCGTCCGGGCCGCCTCCGAGACTCTCGGGCTGGCCCGGATCCGGGCCGCCAGGCACCGGGTGGAACACGCAGAGATGCTCACCCCGGAGACCGTCGCCGCCTTCGCCGAACTCGGCCTCACCGCCTCCGTCCAGCCCGCCTTCGACGCGGCCTGGGGCGGGCCCGACGGCATGTACGCCAGGCGTCTGGGCGCGGAGCGCGCCGCGACCCTCAACCCGTACGCCGCCCTGCTGCGCGCAGGTGTGCCCCTCGCCTTCGGCTCGGACAGTCCGGTCACCCCGCTGGACCCCTGGGGGACGGTGCGGGCCGCGGCCCATCACCGCACGCCTGAGCACCGGGTCTCCGTGCGCGCCGGGTTCACCGCGCACACGCGTGGCGGCTGGCGGGCCGTGGGCCGGGACGACGGGGGCGTACTCGTACCGGGAGCGCCGGCCGACTACGCAGTCTGGCGTACCGGCGAACTGCTGGTCCAGACACCCGACGACAGGGTGGCGAGATGGTCGACAGACCCCCGATCCGGCACGCCTGGCCTGCCCGATCTCTCGCCGGGTGCGGAGCTTCCGGTCTGTCTGCGCACGGTGGTCTTCGGACAAACCGTCTACGTGCGACCGAACGAGTGACGTCGGCACATTTCGTACCGCCGATCGAAGGCGCGAGTGCTCTGCCACGACCTGCGAGTCCTCGGTACTGACCAGGTGTTTTCGGGAAAAACAGCAGGTAGGACGGCTATTGACAGAAAGCGCCTGCGGGCCGGTAGGTTCTGCCGGGTCCACCACTGGACGTCCGACCGGTCAAACTTCCACGCAGTCGTCGAACGCCGCTGGGTCATGGGGTGGTGTGCCGCACCGGCGCACCGTCACTGACAGCCAGGTTCAGCGCCGGCGCCTCGGTGACGGGGGAAGGTTTCGTCCGGACGGCAGGTGTGACCCGGGTGGGGCCCGGAGGTTCAGTAGACAACGGCTCTCGGTCGACCCGCAGCCAGCGGATCCCAGGTCGGCCCGAAGGACGCCGGGCCCCCATCCCGCAGTGCTGCCCATCTGTCCGCAGTTCCACGCTTCTGTCCGCGCGGCACACGCCACCCGTGACCGCGTAGGAGTCCGGGTACGGCCCGCTGGATATGGTGTGCACCTGCGTACGGACTTTAAGGGGCAGTAGTGAACGACGGCGGTCAGAGGCAGTTCGGCCCGCTCGGCAGAGTCTTGGTGATCATTCCGACCTACAACGAGGCCGAGAACGTCACGCTGATCGTCGCCCGGGTGCGCGCCGCCGTTCCGGAAGCGGACATCCTCGTCGCCGACGACAACAGCCCCGACGGCACCGGCAAGGTCGCCGACGAGCTCTCGGCCGGTGACAGCCAGGTGCACGTCCTGCACCGCAAGGGCAAGGAAGGGCTCGGCGCCGCCTATCTGGCCGGTTTCCGCTGGGGCTCCGAACACGGCTACGGCGTCCTGGTCGAGATGGACGCGGACGGCTCGCACCAGCCCGAGGAGCTGCCCCGCCTCCTCACCGCCCTGAAGGGCGCCGACCTGGTCCTGGGCTCGCGCTGGGTCCCCGGCGGCCGGGTGGTCAACTGGCCCAGGCACCGCGAGATGATCTCGCGCGGCGGCAGCCTCTACTCCCGGATGCTGCTGGGCCTCTCGGTGCGTGACGTCACCGGCGGTTACCGGGCCTTCCGTACCGGGACGCTGGACGGTCTCGGTCTCGACGGGGTCGCTTCGCAGGGGTACTGCTTCCAGGTCGACCTCGCCCGGCGGGCCGTAGAGGCGGGCTATCACGTGGTCGAGGTGCCGATCACCTTCATGGAGCGGGAGATCGGCGACTCCAAGATGAGCCGTGACATCCTCGTCGAGGCGCTGTGGCGCGTCACCGGCTGGGGCATCACCGGCCGGGCCAACAAGGTGCTGGGACGCAAGGACCACTGACCGCCCCGTCCGCGGCCTCATGATCACCCCCTTACGCCGCCTGCACGCCGGTACAGGCACACTGGGGGCATGACGACCGGCACACCGCCTCCGACCCGTCCACGGCGCTCACGCGCCCGTACCCTCCTGCCGCTGGGCATCGCCGCCTGGCTGGTGCTGGAGATCTGGCTGCTGACCGTGGTGGCCGGTGCGGCGAACGGCTTCACCGTGCTGCTGATCCTGGTCGCCGGCGCCGTGCTCGGCGCCGCGGTGATCAAGCGAGCGGGCCGGCGGGCCTTCCGCAACCTCACCGAGACCCTCCAGCGGATGCCGGGACAGCCCGGAGCTCCGACCCACCCGGCAGAGACCCCGGCAGCGGGCAAGGGCAACGGCCTCCTGATGCTGGGCGGGCTGCTGCTGATGATCCCCGGCCTGATCTCCGACGCGGCGGGGCTCCTGCTCCTGCTGCCCCCGGTCCGCTCCGTGCTCGGACGCTACGCGGAACGCTCCCTTGACCGCCGGATGAGGGCGGCGGCGCCGGGAGGCATCTCGGACGCCTTCCAGCAGGCCCGAATCCACCGGCCGGACGGCAAGGTGGTCCAGGGCGAGGTGATCCGCGAGGACGGCGGCGCGCCCGCACGCCCCCGCCCCGACGACGGTCCGGGCGCGGACCGTCCGCCGCTGATCCCCTGATTCCTCTTCCCGGACGCACGCACGAAGAGCCGCGGGCCGCGACACATGTGTCGCGGCCCGCGGCTCTTGTTCGATGCGGTGATCTGCGGTCAGGCAGACTTCCTGCTGTCACGCGGGTGCACGGCGATGTTCATGGCGCCGGAGCGCAGGACCGCCAGTCTCTCGGCCAGCACTTCCTCCAGCTCCTCGCGGGTGCGCCGCTCCATGAGCATGTCCCAGTGCGTACGCGCAGGCTTGCCCTTCTTCTCTTCGGGGCCATCCCCGTCCACCAGGAGTGCCGTGGCGCCGCACGCCTTGCACTCCCACTCCGGCGGAATCTCCGCCTCTACCGAGAACGGCATCTCAAATCGATGTCCGTTCGGGCATGCGTACTCCACCGCCTGGCGCGGGGCCAGATCGATGCCGCGGTCCGTCTCGTAGCTGGTAACCACGAGTCGCGTGCCGCGGAGAGCTCGCTCACTCATGAATCGTGCCTCCCGGGCTTGTCGCCCACAGGACAGGTGTCGCTGTCGTCGTCATCCGGTCAACGTCCGGTCGGCGGCAAAGATTCCCGTTGCCGGTCATGCGTCGCCCGTCGTGTCGCTGCTTGGTCTGGGTTGATTACCCACCGGTGCCCGGTTTGTCACCTCTGGTCGAAGTTGTCACCCGAGGGTTTGACTTCTTCCACTCGCAGTAACGCTCCTCCGGGCAGGCCAAAGACGTATACTACCGGCCTTTGAGTTCAACGTCTAAATCCGCTCCGGAACGGGATTGCCCGCGGCGGCAACGGCGGCCCGTACGGGCACCCTCGCGAGCAGCAGCGCACCGAGCGCGAAGAAGAGCACCAGGGACAGGATCGCATCCCGGTAACTGCCGGTCAGTTGGTAGCCGATACCGAAGACCAGGGGCCCCAGCCAGCTGAGTCCCCGGTCGCTCATCTCGTAGGCGGAGAAGTACTCCGCCTCCTTCCCGCGCGGTACGAGGTGCGAGAACAGCGACCGTGAAAGGGCCTGGCTGCCGCCCATCACAAGGCCGATCGCCGCCGCCAGGGTGTAGAAGAACACCGGCGCGCCGGCGGGCAGCACGTACGCCGAGGCGAGGATCAGCGTCCAGACCGCGAGCGAGGCGAGAATCGTGCGCTTCGCGCCGTACAGCCGGGCGAGTCGCGCCATCCCCAGTGCTCCCGCGACCGCGAGCACCTGCACGAGCAGTACGGCGGTGATGAGGGTCGTCTGGTCGAGGCCGAGCTCCTCGGAGCCGTACAGCGACGCCTGTGAGATCACCGTCTGGACGCCGTCGTTGTAGACCAGATAGGCGAGCAGGAAGGACAGGGTGAGCGGGTGGCGGCGCATGTCGCGCAGCGTCGCCCTCAGTTGCCGCCAGCCCGAGCCGACCGCTCCGTCGCCGCCGGGCGCGACCCGGCGGTCGCGCAGCCGCCGCAGCGGCACGAGGGCGAAGGCCCCCCACCACACGCCGGCGGAGGCGATGCAGATCCGGACCGCGTCGGACTCGGACAGCCCGAAGGAGTCGTGCCCCGTGTAGAGGACCAGGTTCAGGACGAGGACGAGTGCGCCCGAGGTGTACCCGAAGGCCCAGCCCCGCGAAGAGACCGCGTCACGCTCCTCGGGGGTCGCGATCTGGGGCAGGTACGCGTTGTACAGGGCCATCGACACGGAGATCGAAGCGTTCGCCACGATCAGCAGGAAGGCGCCCAGCAGATAGCGGTGGCCCTCCAGGAAGAACATGCAGGCCGTCGCCGTCGCGCCGGTGTACGCGGCCGCCGCCAGCAGGGGCTTCTTGCGCCCCGTGCGGTCCGCCGCCGCACCTACGACCGGCATCACGAGTACGGCCACGACGATGGACACCGACACGGTGTACGCGAAGAGTGAACCGGCCCGCACGGGTATGCCCAGCGGGTGCACGTACCCGTCGGCGTCGGCAGCGGCCTTGGCTATCGATGTCAGATAGGGGCCGAGGAAAACCGTCACGACGCTGGTGGAGTACACGGAGCAGGCGAAGTCGTAGAAGTACCAGCCGTGTTGCTCTCGCCTGCGTTCGGCGGCCTCGGCCGGCTGTCCGGACGGATCCGTCGTTCCTGCGGTACCGGTGCTCACGCCGCGCCCCCTCGTTCGTCCCGTGCGGACGCGGCGGGCCCCGGCGTCAGGCCCAGGCTCCCCGCTCGCTCAGCACCGTGCGCAGCGTCTCGATGTGATCGGTCATGATGCCATCCACCCCGAGGTCGAGGAGCGCCGCCATCCGTTCCGGTTCGTTGACCGTCCACACATGGACCTGCAGTCCGTGCGCGTGCGCCGTACGGACGAAGCGCCGGTCGACGACGCGGACGCCGTTCTGGCTCTCCGGGACCTGCGCGCAGACCGCTCCCGCCCTGAGCGCCGCCGGTATGCCGTACGAGCGCAACCGCAGGCCGAGCACGCCGCGCACCCCGTACGAGGTGGCCAGGCGGGGGCCCGCCAGGCGGTGCGCCCTGGCCACGCGCGCCTCGGAGAACGACCCCACGCAGACCCGGTCCCAGGCGTCGGTCCTGCGGATCAGGTCGACGAGCGGGGCGAGAGCGGGCTCCGCCTTGAGGTCCACGTTCCAGCGTGCGTCCGGGAACTCCTCCAGCAGCTCCTCGAAGAGCGGCAGCGGCTCACTGCCCGCAACCCTCGCCCGCCGCACCTCGCTCCAGGGCAGCCCGGCTATCCGCCCGCGGGAGTCCGTCACCCGGTCCAGGGTCGCGTCGTGGAAGGCGACCAGACGGCCGTCCGCCGTGGCGTGCACATCGGTCTCGAAGTAGCGGTAGCCGGCGCCGGCCGCGCGCCGGAAGGCGGCCGCGGTGTTCTCCACGCCGTCCGCCGCCCCGCCGCGGTGGGCGAAGGGAATCGTCGAAGGATGGTCCAGGTAGGGGTGGCACCCCGAAGTCGCTGCGGTCACCGCGGAAGTATCGCCTCTCCCGGTGTCCGTCCCGCAACGGCCGCGGTGCGTGCGTCCGGCGCCGGGAGGTCGAACAGGCGCAGGAAGAGCTGGGCGAGCGGGCCGATGGCCAGGGCGTACAGCACCGTGCCCGCGCCGAGCGACCCGCCGAGCAGGAACCCGGTCACGACCACGGCCACCTCGATAGCCGTGCGCACCAGCCTGATCGACCGGCCCGTGAGCCGGTGCAGCCCCGTCATCAGACCGTCGCGCGGCCCCGGGCCGAAGCGCGCGGAGATGTACAGGCCGGTGGCGACGCCGTTGAGTACGATGCCCGCGGCCATCACCGGGATCTGCGCTTCGAGACCGTGCACGTCCGGCACCAGGGCGAGCGTGCCGTCCATGGCGATCCCGACGGCGAAGACGTTGGAGACGGTCCCGAGCCCGGGGCGCTGTCTGATCGGGATCCACAGGAGGAGGACGACCGCTCCGACGATGATCGAGACGACCCCGATCGAGATGCCGGTCCGTTCGGCGAGCCCCTGGTGAAGCACCCCCCACGGTTCGAGTCCGAGTCCGGCGCGGACCAGGAGTGCCGAACTCGCCCCGTACAGCGCCAGGCCCACGTACAGATGGGACAGCCGCCGGATGAGCCGGATGTCGTTCCGGGCGGTGGAATCAGACAAGTGGTGCCCCCTGTGTGGTGATGGTGGACTGCTGCATGTCACTCTGTGGCAGGGGATTGGCCGCCAACTATGGCCAATCCGAGGAAGGTGGACTGATTCCCATGGCGCAGTGGACTTCGACCGTCGGTGCGGCACAGCTCGCCCGCCAGCTCCAGGGCCAGCAGGCTCGTCCCCTGGCGCCCGGTGCCCGCAAGCCGCCCGCCTACCGCGCCCTCGCCGACGGCGTGCGTCTGCTCGTCCTGGAGGGCCGGGTCCCGGTCGCCGCGCGGCTCCCCGCCGAGCGGGAACTCGCGCTGGCCCTGTCCCTCAGCAGGACCACCGTCGCGGCCGCCTACGAGGCGCTGCGGGCGGAGGGCTTCCTGGAGTCGCGCCGTGGAGCGGGCAGCTGGACCGCCGTACCGGCCGGCAACCCGCTGCCGGCCCGGGGCCTCGAACCGCTGCCCCCGGAATCGCTCGGCTCGATGATCGACCTGGGATGCGCCTCGCTGCCCGCCCCGGAGCCGTGGCTGACGCGGGCCGTCCAGGGCGCCTTGGAGGAACTGCCGCCCTACGCACACACGCACGGCGACTACCCGGCCGGCCTTCCCGCACTGCGGCAGATGATCGCGGACCGCTACACCGGATGCGGCATCCCCACGATGCCCGAACAGATCATGGTCACCACAGGGGCGATGGGTGCCATCGACGCCATCTGCCATCTCTTCGCGGGACGCGGCGAGCGGATCGCCGTGGAGTCCCCGAGCTACGCGAACATCCTTCAGCTGATGCGGGAGGCGGGCGCCAGGCTGGTGCCCGTGGCGATGGAGGAGGGGCTCGGCGGCTGGGACATGAACCGCTGGCGTCAGGTCCTGAGGGATGCCGCACCGAGGCTGGCCTACGTCGTCGCCGACTTCCACAACCCCACCGGAGCCCTGGCCGACGAGCAGCAGCGCCGCGCCCTGGTCGAGGCCGCCCGTTCGGCGGGCACGGTCCTGGTGGTCGACGAGACCATGCACGAGCTGCGCCTGGACGCGGACGTCGAGATGCCGCGCAGGGTCTGCGCGTTCGACCCCGCGGGCAGCACGGTCCTGACCGTCGGCTCCGCCAGCAAGGCATTCTGGGCCGGTATGCGGATCGGCTGGGTACGGGCGGCCCCGGACGTCATCCGCAGCCTGGTCGCGGCGCGCGCCTACGCGGACATGGGCACGCCGGTGCTGGAACAGCTCGCCATCAACTGGCTGCTGCGGACGGGCGGCTGGGAGCAGGCCGTGGCCGTCCGGCGTGAACAGGCGCGGGAGAACAGGGACGACCTGGTGCGGGCGCTGCGCCGGGAGCTCCCGGAGTGGGAGTTCGAGGTGCCGGCCGGCGGGCTCACCCTGTGGGTGCGCACCGGCGGGCTCTCCGGCTCCAGGCTGGCCGTGGCGGGTGAGCGGGTCGGCGTCCGCGTCCCGTCGGGGCCCAGATTCGGGGTCGACGGGGCCTTCGAAGGCTATGTGCGGCTGCCGTTCACCGTGGGTGGCCCACTGGCCGACGAGGCGGCTCTCCGGCTCGCCGCGGCCGCCGGACTGGTCGGATCCGGTGCGGGCGCGGGAGAGGCGCCCCGGACCTTCGTGGCCTGAGGCGCCCTGGGTGGCCCAAGCGCCTCAGGCATCACCCCTCCGCGACGGCCGGCGCCCCGATCAGCTGATCCGTGTGTACGGAGACGGGCGCGGCGGCCGCCTCCGGAGTGGCCGCCTCCGGAGCGGCCTGCTCCACCACCGGCGCTCCGCCGGGCAGCAGGCCGAGCACCGCCAGCCGGTGCGCCTCGGTCGTGGCTTCGTCGTACGGGTCCGGGGTGGCCGGTACCTGGAGACGCATGACCGGCCCGGTGCCCAGCCTGGCGTAGCCGCGGCCCGGTGGGACGTCCGGGGTGGGCGTGGTGTGCGGCTGGGTGCCCAGGACCGCCTCGACCTGTTCGCGGTCCGCCGGGCCGAGGACGGCGCGAGCCCTGGTGTGGGTCCATACGGTCTCGGTGAGCGAGTCCAGGCTGTCGAACTGGTCCGCGACGACCACCGCCACCCCTGCGGCACGGCCGTGCCGCAGGGGAATCCGCAGGAGCTCCTGCGGATCCTGCCTCCCGTCGGCGGCCGCCAGGTGCCCCAGCGTGCTCGGACGGTCCAGCAGGATCCAGAGGGGGCGCTTGATGTCCTCGGGCTCGGGGTGTCCGGCCTGGCGGGCCCGGTTGGCGGCGATGAGCCGCCGCTCGGTCTCGTGCGCCGCCCACTCGAGTGTCGCGAGGGCGCCTGCCAGGCCGCACTCCACCGCCAGTACGCCGTCCCGGCCGGTCAGGAAGCCGTACTCGCCGGTGCCGCCGCCCTCGACGACGAGGACGTCGCCGTACTGGAGGGCCTGCAGGGCGAGAGAACGCATCAGGGTCGTGCAGCCGCTGCCGGGGTGCCCGGCGATCAGCAGGTGGGGTTCCGTCGAGCGGGCGCCGGTCCGCCAGATCACCGGAGAGGCGTCCCGCATCCCGTCGCCGTCCTCGACCGGGATGGTGCGCGGGACCGCGTCGGTGTCGGTGAAGCCCAGAACGGTCTCACCGGGGGCGGTGACGAACCGCTGGGCGGCGATCGTGGTGGGGAGTGCGGCGAGCACTGTCATGAGGAGGTGGTTGTTCTCCTCGTCCCAGGTGAAGTGGTATTCGCGGCCCCGGCCCGACTTGGCGTGGAGCACCTGTTCGACCCGTGCGCGGGACGCGGGGTCGCCGTCGGTGAAGTACGCCGGGTACTGCACCTGGAGCCGGGTGAGCCGACCGTTGCCGTCGAACGCGTACGACGTGCCGAAGGCCTTCTCCCAGTCGCCGCCGTGGGAGAACAGCGGACCGGGGTCGTCGGCCGCGGAGAAGTGCGGCACCAGCGCCTCGTAGAGCGCCTGGAGCCGTGCGGTTCCGTCCTCGTCGGGACCGGTCTTCGCGGGGGTGCGGTCGCGCCCCCGCCATGCGGCAGCGCCCATCACCGAGATGAGGCCCAGCAGGGGCCCGTAGGGGATGAGCGCCACCACCAGCACGCAGGCCGCGACGAGGAACAGCACGTGTCCGCGCCGGTCCTTGGGCGTCGCGGCCCACTTCTGCCGCCCCGCTCCCGCCAGCAGCCGAAGCCCACGGGTGACCGTGATCAGCGGATGGAGGACATCGGTGGCGCCGTCGGCGGCCGTGCGCGCGATCTCGCGGCTGCGTGTGATCGAAGCGCTGCCGCGCTCAAGGATGCGGGGGAGTGGTCGCCTGGCCACGTCGGCCTCCTGAAGAGGTGGGAGCGGTTTCGGGGCGTCAGAACTTGATCCCGCCCAGCATGCTGGCGAGGCTCGCCCCGCCGGCGGTGATGCTCGGGGCGATGGCCGTGCCGGCCAGGTAGAAGCCGAACAGGGCGCAGATGAGGGCGTGGGACGCCTTGAGCCCGTCCTTCTTGAAGAACAGGAAGACGATGATGCCGAGCAGTACCACGCCCGAGATGGAGAGGATCATGAGCGGTTCTCCTGGTTGAGGGGACAGTCACCATGAGTACTTCCAGGATCACAAGATGTTTCTATACGATAAAAGGCGCAAATGAGTGAATATCGACTGATTTCACTCGACTGGTGGCTGAAAAGTGGTTGCCCGGGCGCTCCGCGGGCGCCGCACGAGTCGGACCTCCGCCGGAATATGAGGCCGGCACCGTGATCTTCTGCCGCTCCGGGGGCAGGCTGCCGAATGTCCGGGAGCAGTACCCTGTCGGTTTATTCGTACGGTCCCCGCCGTACTCCCCACCAGGTCGGCAACGGCGACAGAGGCAATGAAAGGCGGTCCGTCCGATGAGCGAAACCCCTGATCCTGAGGTGATCGAGCTGGCGACCAAGGTCTTCGACCTGGCCCGCCGGGGCGAGAGCGACGCGCTCGCCGCCTACGTCGACGCGGGCGTCCCCGCGAACCTCACCAACGACCGGGGCGACTCCCTGCTCATGCTTGCCGCCTACCACGGGCACGCCCCCGCCGTCGTCGCCCTCGCGGGCCGTGGCGCCGACCCGGACCGGGCCAACGACCGGGGCCAGACACCCTTGGCGGGTGCCGTCTTCAAGGGCGAGCGCGAAGTGATCGACGCCCTGCTCGCCGCAGGGGCCGATCCGGCCGCCGGAACACCCTCCGCCGTGGACACGGCACGCATGTTCGGCAAGGACGACCTGCTGGAACTCTTCGGTGCGCGCTGAGGCACCGTCCTGGCCACCGGCCGGCCGGTGCGCCGTAAATGTGGTCGCGTCGGCGATATGGGTGGGCCATCATGACGGCGCGGGTCCGTTTCGGGCCACCGACGAGAGGCAGAGGAAGATGAGCACCAGGCACAAGACGGCGGTCGGCCGATCATGTTGCTGCGCGGCCTAGGGGATGTCCGCGAAGTCCCGCCTGGCCCTCGACGTCTGGCACGCACACTCGCTGCGTTGTCGCATCAGCCGAGTACGTCCAGTACGAGGCCGGTACTCCGCCTTGCGATTGCACGCACCAGACGCCGCGGGCCACGCCTTCCGGGCGTACGCCGGCACTTCGAGGACATCCCCCAGGGGATGTCACCCCGGCACA
>NZ_MAPV01000154.1 GCF_001700505.1 Streptomyces mutomycini | reverse complement strand
CCCCGGCGTCAAGTAGTCACCCGCAGTTTGCACACAGGGTGGGGGCACCGGGCTCACTGTGTTCAGTGTGCGCGGTGCCCCCACCCTGTGTGCAAACTGCGGGTGACTACTTGACGCCGGGGTACAGCGGGAACTTCTCGGCCAGCGCGGTGACGCGGGCCTTGAGGTCGTCGGCGTCGTACGCGGGCTTCAGCGCGGCCGCGATGATCTCGGCGACCTCCGTGAAGTCCTCGGCCTGGAAGCCGCGGGTGGCCAGGGCCGGCGTACCGATGCGCAGGCCGGAGGTGACCATCGGGGGCCGCGGGTCGTTCGGGATGGCGTTCCGGTTGACCGTGATGCCCAGCTCGTGGAGCCGGTCCTCGGCCTGCTGCCCGTCCAGCTCGGAGTTGCGCAGGTCGACCAGGACCAGGTGGACGTCAGTGCCGCCGGAGAGGACGGATACGCCCACCTCGGTGACGTCCGGCTGCACCAGGCGCTCGGCGAGGATGCGGGCGCCGTCCAGGGTGCGCTGCTGGCGCTCCTTGAACTCGTCGGTCGCCGCGATCTTGAAGGAGACGGCCTTGGCCGCGATCACGTGCTCCAGCGGGCCACCCTGCTGACCGGGGAAGACCGCCGAGTTGATCTTCTTGGCGAGCTCCTGCGTCGACAGGATCACACCGCCGCGCGGGCCACCGAGGGTCTTGTGCGTGGTGGTGGTGACGACGTGGGCGTGCGGCACCGGGTTGGGGTGCAGACCCGCGGCCACCAGGCCCGCGAAGTGCGCCATGTCGACCATCAGGTAGGCGCCGACCTCGTCCGCGACACGGCGGAAGGCGGCGAAGTCCAGCTGACGGGGGTAGGCGGACCAGCCGGCCACGATGAGCTTCGGCTTCGACTCCTTGGCGAGGCGCTCGACCTCGGCCATGTCCACGACACCGGTGTCGTCGACGTGGTACGGGACCACGTTGTAGAGCTTGCCGGAGAAGTTGATCTTCATGCCGTGGGTCAGGTGACCGCCGTGGGCCAGGTTGAGACCCATGATCGTGTCGCCCGGCTTCAGCAGCGCGAACATCGCGGCGGCGTTGGCCTGCGCACCGGAGTGCGGCTGGACGTTCGCGGCCTCGGCACCGAAGAGCGCCTTGATGCGGTCGATCGCGATCTGCTCGACCACGTCGACGTGCTCGCAGCCACCGTAGTAGCGGCGGCCGGGGTAGCCCTCGGCGTACTTGTTGGTGAGGACGGAGCCCTGCGCCTCCATGACCGCGACCGGAGCGAAGTTCTCCGAGGCGATCATCTCGAGGGTGGACTGCTGGCGGTGGAGCTCGGCGTCGACGGCGGCGGCGACGTCCGGGTCCAGCTCGTGGAGGGAGGAGTTGAGAAGCGACATCAGTGGGTCCCTAGGGTCTCAGTTGCCGGAGAACGCGTTGTACTCGTCGGCGGAGAGAAGATCCTTCGGCTCCTCCGCGACGCGCACCTTGAACAGCCAGCCGCCCTCGAAGGGGGCGGAGTTCACCAGCGACGGGTCGTCCACGACGTCCTGGTTGGCCGCGGTCACCTCGCCGGTCACCGGCGAGTACAGGTCGCTGACCGACTTGGTCGACTCCAGCTCACCGCAGGTCTCGCCCGCGGTCACCGTGTCACCGACCTCCGGGAGCTGGGCGTAGACGACGTCACCGAGCGCGTTGGCCGCGAACTCGGTGATGCCGATCGTGGCCACGCCGTCCTCGAGGGCCGACAGCCACTCGTGCTCCTTGCTGTACCGCAGCTGCTGGGGGTTGCTCATGACCTGAATTCTCCTGTACGCGGGGGAGTGCTGATGAACGGTGGTCTTACGGTGTGAGACACGAATGCGTCACGTGCGGGGCGCTCC
Organism: Streptomyces mutomycini; assembly: GCF_001700505.1. Taxonomy (GTDB): domain Bacteria; phylum Actinomycetota; class Actinomycetes; order Streptomycetales; family Streptomycetaceae; genus Streptomyces; species Streptomyces mutomycini. Next base: position 48,847 of record NZ_MAPV01000154.1, on the reverse strand, counting down.
GTGACGCTCACGGCGTCACTTACGGCGCTTGTAGAACGGCAGCGCCACGACCTCGTACGGCTCGTGCGTGCCCCGGATGTCGACCCCGACACCCTCGGTGCCGGGCGTGGCGTGCGCCGCGTCCACGTAGGCCATGGCGATCGGCTTGCCCAGGGTGGGCGACGGGGCACCGGAGGTGACCTCGCCGACGACCTCCCCGCCGACGACGACGGAGAAGCCCGCGCGCGGCACCCGGCGACCCCCGGCGACCAGGCCGACGAGCTTGCGGGGCGGGGCGGTCTCCGCGCGGGCGGCCGCGGCGGACAGCGCCTCGCGCCCGACGAAGTCGCCCTCCTTCTCGAACTTCACGACCCTGCCCAGGCCCGCGTCGAACGGCGTCAGCGCGGTGGTCAGCTCGTGCCCGTACAGCGGCATGCCCGCCTCCAGGCGGAGCGTGTCACGGCAGGAGAGACCGCAGGGGATCAGGCCGTACGGCGCGCCGGCCTCGGTCAGTGCCTTCCACAGCTGCTCGGCGTGGCCCGGGGCCACGAAGAGCTCGAAGCCGTCCTCGCCGGTGTAGCCGGTGCGGGCGATCAGCGCGGGGACTCCGGCGACCGTGCCGGGGAGCCCGGCGTAGTACTTCAGTCCGTCCAGATCGGCGTCAGTGACCGACTTCAGTACGGCGGGGGAGTCGGGGCCCTGTACGGCGATCAGCGCGTAGGCCTCGCGGTCGTCCCGCACCTCGGTGTCGAAGCCCCCGGCGCGCTCGGTGAGGGTGTCGAGGACCAGCTGGGCGTTGCCCGCGTTGGCGACGACCATGTACTCCGCGTCCGCCAGCCGGTAGACGATCAGGTCGTCGAGGATCCCGCCGTCCTCCGCGACGATCATCGTGTAGCGGGCCCGGCCCACGCCCACGGTGGCGATGTTGCCGACCAGCGCGTAGTTCAGGAAGGCCGCCGCCTGCGGGCCGGTGACGGTGATCTCGCCCATGTGCGACAGGTCGAAGAGACCGGCCCGGGTGCGTACGGCGTTGTGCTCGTCGCGCTCGCTGGCGTACCGCAGCGGCATGTCCCAGCCGGCGAAGTCGGTCATGGTGGCGCCCAGCGACCGGTGCAGGGCGTCGAGGGCGGTGAGTCGGGGGGCGGCGCTCGGGGCAGTGCTCATGGACTTGGCTCCAGGGCATGACGACAGAGGGTTGATCCCTCCCCATCTGTCATCGGAACCTGAGAGGTTCGCCGAGAGCCCCTGAAAGGGTCCTGACCGGGTCAGCCCTGTCAGGGTCGGCTTGCACCTTGGGTGGGACCGCGGAGCGGCCCGCTTTTCAGATCTGCCTCATCCACGCGGTACGGGGCCTGAGAGATTCAAGGGAGGAACTTGCTCCTTCGGCGCCCGGCGCACACAGTGACCGGGACTCTCCCGCGCGGATTCAAACGGCCGGTATGCAGTTGGCGGGGTCATCATCGCACGCATTGGGGGAGAGTGGGGCGCCCCGGCCGCACCGGCGCCGGACGCGACACGTGCGGACGGAAGCGGTTGTGCCGCATTACCTTTTCTTTACACTTCATGGGCAGGTCAGTGGGTGGAATCGGCAGGGGGAAGGCGATGACGTTGCAGCGCTACGCGACTACCGCGGGGGCGGCAAGCGGTGCGATGCCCCAGCAGCCGGGCGTGCCCGCCCGGGAGGCGACGGGCGGGCACGCTCCGGTGGTGCGTGATCTGCGGGGTGGGGGCGGGCCGGACGGCCTGGACTTCGCGGCGGGTGACGTGGTGGTGGTCTCCGGGCTGCCCGGCAGCGGTAAGTCCACGCTGATCCGGCGCGCGGTCGAGGAACACGCGATCGACTCCCAGGACACCAGGGACCGCTGGGAGGCCGCCCTGCCCGGATTACTCCCGTACGCGGTGTACCGGCCCCTGGTGCGCGCCGCGCACTACGCGGGGCTGTGGCGGGCTCTGCGGTCGGGCGCATCGGTCGTCGTGCACGACTGCGGCACGCAGGCCTGGGTGCGGCGCTGGCTGGCGCGTGAGGCCGGACGCCGGGGCACTGCCCTCCACCTCCTCCTGCTCGACGTGACCCCCCTGGTGGCCAGGCAGGGGCAGCGCGAGCGGGGGCGCGGCGTGTCCGGATACGCGTTCGCCCGGCACAGGCGTGCGGTCGGCCGGCTGCTGCGCGACACCGAGAGCGGTCTGCTGCCGCCGGGGTGTTCCTCGGCGGTGCTGCTCGACCGGGAGACGGCGGCGGCGATCGGACGGATCTCGTTCCCGGAGGCACGGATCCCGCGCGAGTAGCCGCGAGTGGTCCCGTAGGGGTTCCCCGGGCTCGGTCGCGGGCGTCACCGTTCGCATACGCACAGTTCGCGCCCCTCCGGCAGGCTGTCCGGAATCTGGACGGTCCGGTGGGCCCGGACGACGCTCCAGCCTGCGGCACTGCCCTCGCGGCCCGAGCCGGTCTAAGGTTTCTGCCGCACAGCATGGCGAGAAAGGGACACAGACACGTGGACATTCCGGCTCAGGCGCAGGCACCGTCGTATCCGTCGCAGGGATGGCCGGCCAACGAGCTCGAGGAAGTGCTCAGCGCCTCGCTGGGCGTAGCCGGGGCGGGCGGACGGCTGGTCGAGGTGCTCGGCCGCAGTCATGTCTGGGTGCCCCTGCCGAACGGCGGCGGCCCCGACAGCGCGGACCTCGACCTGCCGACGGTCGACATCGGCGGCGGCGCGTACGTCCCCGTGTTCAGCTCCGAGGCGCAGTTCCTGCAGTGCGTCGGTTCGCATCTCTCCTTCACCGTCGCACCCGCACGCGAGTTCGCCCGGGGGCTGCCCCCGCAGCTCGGGATAGCCGTCAACCCGGGCGGTGCCGTCGGGGTCCCTCTGCCGCCCCCGGCCGTCGCCGAGCTCTGCCGGGCAGGGCGCACCCCGCTGGACGGCCCCGCGAGCGGTGGCCGGGTGCGGCTGTACGAACCGGACTGGAAGGAGGACCCCGTGGACTTCCTCTCAGCGGTGTCCGCCGAGTTCCAGGAGTCCGGTGTGGTGGGCACCGCGCGCCGGGCGCTGGCCAGCATCGAGGGCGACAGCCCGGTCCTCTTCGTCGGCGTCGAGTTCGCCGTGCCGGAGGCCGCGGGGCAGAGCGCGCCGATGGACGCCCTGGGCCGCGCGCTGGGGCAGGTCCAGGTTCCCTGGCCGGTCAACCTCCTCCTGCTCGACGTCGCCCAGGACCCGGTCGGCGACTGGATGCTGGAGAAAGTGCGCCCGTTCTACCGGCGCGACGGGCACTGAGGGCAAAAGCCCTCCTGTCACGTGGCGTCGAGCCGGTGTCAGGGGCGGCGCATAAGCTGGTTGGATGACGAGGCCGCCCCGTGTGCCCGGGAGTGGCACGACAAGCACCGTGAAGCATGCGGAACAGCGGATCGAAGAGGGGCGGGACCCAGGGTGAGTGCGTCAGGCACCGCGGCGGCCGGGCAAGTCGAGCACATGCTGCGCCAAGTGACCCCCGGGCGCCTCGACGCCTACGAGGCGCTGCTGCGGTCCCTCGCGGACGGACAGGTCTGGATGCTGCTCTGGCACGGCACGGCGGGCTCCCCCGAGGCCCAGTACGGCAACATGGAGGTCGAGGGCCTGGGTTACGCCCCGTGCGTGACCTCGGCCCAGGAGCTCTCGGCCAGCGGGTGGAACAGGGCCCACGAGGTGACCACGGGCCGCGACATCGCCCGCGCCCTCTTCCCCGACCGCTGGGGCATCTGGCTGAACCCGCACGCCCCCGACGGCGGTGTGGGTATCCCCTGGCTGGACCTGCGCCGCATCGCCACCGGACTCGACCGGATGCCCGCGGGGCCGCTGAGGCTCTCCGAACCCGCCATCCCGATCCCGCAGTTCTACGCCCTGCTGTCGCAGAACGCCCACCGCACCCCGGCCGTCCGCGCGCTGCGCCGCGCCTGGGTGCAGCCCGCGCTCGGTGTCCCGTACCTCGCTATCGGGCTCGACCTCTACGACACGGGCCGGCCGTCCGTCGACGCGGTCCGCGCGATGATGCAGCAGTCGATCGGTGTGGTTCCCGACGGACTGCCCGTCTCCACGGTCTCGTTGTCCGACGAGTACGACCCGGTCGCCATGTGGCTCAACGCCAACTCCAGGCCGTTCTACGACCGCGAGGCACACGCCCCGGCCCCCGCGGCTCCCGGTTACGGCTACCCGCCGGCGACCGGTACGGCCCCGCAGGCGTACTGAGGGCCCGTCAGCCGACGCCGGTCGCCGAGGGGTGATTGGTGATCAGTTCTGATCAGTTGTGCGCCATGTCCGGTATCGGGGATTAGTGACCGAGAGGTCCGCTCAGAAAGCACAGCTGTCCGGATAACGGAAGCCCCTTGGCAGCATCACGTTTGAGCAAACATTCCCCGTCAGGTCTGGCGGGTGATCGCAAAGTGGTTGAAGACTCCCTACAGCAGGTCCTCCATGCCCGGAGAAACCCTCTTTCAAACAGGGTCGGTTCGGTCGTACATGGTCACACCTGTCATGTTTTGTAAGAGCCGCTACAGCGGCGGTCACAGGCCGGCCACCGTCGGCCGAGAGGGGTCTCCAGCGCAATGACGGCACCGATCGAGACCACCGGGGCGGACGCGCGGCCCGAAACGGTGCTGGAAGGCGCCGGGCGCAAGGAGATCGAGGGCCGTTCGCTCGGCCGCATCGCCTGGACGCGCTTCAAGCGGGACAAGGCTGCGATGGCCGGTGGCATCGTTGTCGTGCTGCTCATCCTCACGGCGGTGCTGTCCAAGCCGCTCCAGTCGCTCCTCGGGCTCGACCCCAACGCGTTCAACCAGAGCCTGGTCGACCCCGTCCTGCTGGCACCCAAGGGCGCCCTCGGCGGAATCAGCTGGGACCACCCCCTCGGAGTCGAACCGCAGACCGGGCGAGACATCCTGGCGCGCATCCTCGAAGGCTCCTGGGTCTCCCTCGTGGTGGCCGTCGGCTCCACGCTGCTCTCCGTCGTCATCGGCGTCGTGATGGGTGTCGTGGCCGGGTTCTACGGTGGCTGGGTGGACAGCTTCATCAGCCGGATGATGGACACCTTCCTCGCCTTCCCGCTGCTGCTCTTCGCGATCTCCATCTCCGCCTCCCTGCAGGGTGAAGCGTTCGGAATGCAGGGGCTCACGCTGCGGATCGCGGTCCTGATCTTCGTGATCGGTTTCTTCAGCTGGCCCTACATCGGCCGCATCGTCCGCGCGCAGACCCTGTCGCTGCGTGAGCGCGAGTTCGTCGAGGCCGCCAGGTCGCTGGGCGCACGCGGACCGTTCATCCTCTTCCGCGAACTGCTGCCCAACCTGATCGCGCCGATCCTCGTGTACGCGACGCTGCTGATCCCCACGAACATCCTCTTCGAGGCATCCCTGTCCTTCCTCGGCGTCGGTATCGCTCCGCCGCAGGCGTCGTGGGGCGGCATGCTCACGCAGGCGGTCGACCTCTACGAGGTGGACCCGATGTTCATGGTCATCCCCGGCATGGCGATCTTCATCACCGTGCTGGCCTTCAATCTGCTGGGGGACGGGCTGCGCGACGCACTCGACCCTCGTGGCAAGTAATCGCGGCAGTGCCGCACCGGACTAGCGAGGGGGCTTTCCTCAGCATGCAGAACAGAAAGACAGCAGCGGCGATAGCCGTGGCCGTAGCGGTTTCGCTCGGCGCATCGGCGTGCAGCGGCAGCGAATCGGGCGGTGACAGCAACGGCGGTGGGGGCAACGCCAAGGCTGACGCGGCGATGTCTGCCATCGTCAACCCGACCGACAAGAAGGGGGGGACGGTCACGTACGAGCACTCCAGTGGCCCGGACTCCCTGGACCCGGGTAACACGTACTACGGCTGGGTGCAGAACTTCTCCCGCCTGTACGCCCGTTCCCTGGTGACCTTCAAGCCGGCCGCCGGCAAGGAGAGCCTGGAGGTCGTCCCCGACCTCGCCACCGGCCTCGGCAAGGCCAGCGAGGACGCCAAGACCTGGACGTACACGCTCCGCAAGGGCGTGAAGTTCGAGGACGGCACCGAGATCACCTCGAAGGACGTCAAGTACGCCGTCGAGCGCTCCAACTTCGCGCCGGAGGCACTCTCCAACGGCCCGACGTACTTCAAGGCGTACCTCGAGGGCGGCGACAAGTACAAGGGCCCGTACAAGGACAAGTCGGCCGAGGGTCTCAAGTCCATCGAGACGCCGGACGACCACACGATCGTCTTCAAGCTGAACAAGCCGTTCGCGGACATGGACTACCTCGCCGCCTTCTCGCAGACCGCTCCGGTCCCGAAGAAGTCCGACACGGGTGCCAGCTACGTCCAGAAGATGGTCTCCTCGGGCCCGTACAAGTTCTCGGCGTACGACGAGAGCAAGGGCGCGACCCTCGTCCGCAACCCGGAGTGGGACCCGAAGACGGACCCGATCCGCAAGGCACTGCCGGACAAGGTCGAGCTGAAGCTCAACGTCAACCCCACCACGGTCGACGACCACCTCCTCAACGACGTCAGCACCGCGGACATCGCCGGTACGGGTCTGCAGTCCAAGACCCAGCCGAAGGTCCTGGTCAAGGCCGCGGAGAAGGCGAAGACGGACAACCCGTACGCCGGTGCCCTGCAGTACATGGCACTGAACGTCAACGTGAAGCCGTTCGACAACATCGACTGCCGCAAGGCCGTCCAGTACGCCGTCGACAAGCAGAGCCTCATCGACTCGATCGGTGGCTCGGTCAAGGGCGACCCGGCCAGCACGGTCATCCCGCCGACCGTCGCCGGATACAAGAAGTTCGACCTGTACCCGACCGAGGGCAGCAAGGGTGACGTCGCCAAGGCGAAGGAGCACCTGACCAAGTGCGGTAAGCCCAAGGGCTTCAAGACCACGCTGACGGCCCGCTCCGACCGTCCTGACGAGATCACCGCCGCCACGCAGCTCCAGGGCAGCCTGAAGGCGATCGGTATCACCGCCGAGATCAAGCAGTTCCCGTCGGACAAGTACTTCACGGACTTCGCGGGTGTCCCCGAGTGGGTCCACAAGAACAACGCGGGCATGATGATGATGCAGTGGGGCGCCGACTGGCCCACCGGCTTCGGCTTCCTGGACCAGATCGTGAACGGCTCGGCGATCAAGCCGTCCGGTGGCACGAACCTCATGGAGCTCGACGACAAGGGCGTCAACGAGGCCCTCGTCAAGGGCATCGGCACCGTGGACACCACGGAGCGCAACGCCGCCTGGGGCGAGGTCGACCAGAAGGTCATGGAGAGCGCTTCGCTCGTTCCCCTCGTCTACCGCAAGAACCTGCTCTACCGCCCGGACTCCGCGGCGAACGTCACGGTCACGGACGCGTACCTCGGCATGTACGACTACGTGCTGATGACGTCCAGCAAGTAACACCTGTTCATCGACAGCATCCCTTGAAAGGCAGGTGAAGGCGCCGGGCCGGCGGGCGTACCCCGTCCGCCCGCCCGGCGCCGCACGGCTGTGGCTGCGTACATCATCCGACGCGTATTCGCCGCGGTGTTGCTGCTGCTGGTGGTCAGCGCAGTCACGTTCGCGATCTTCTTCCTCGTGCCCCGCCTCGGCGGGCAGACACTCGACTCGATGGCCGCCCAGTACGTCGGCAAGAGTCCCGACCCCGACGTCATCGCCGCGGTCAAGAAGAACCTGGGGCTCGACCAGCCCCTGTACCTTCAGTACTGGAACTTCGTCAAGGGCATCGTCGTCGGCGCCGACTACCAGTTCGGCCCCGACCCCGTCACCTGCAGCGCCCCGTGCTTCGGTTACTCCTTCAAGACCCACACCGAGATCTGGCCGCAGCTCGTGGACCGTGTCCCGGTCACGCTGTCGCTGGCCGTCGGTGCCGCGGTCATCTGGGTCATCTCCGGTGTCGCGATCGGCGTCCTCTCGGCTCTGAAGCGGGGCTCGTTCTTCGACCGCGTCTCCATGGGCGTCGCTCTCGCGGGCGTCTCGCTCCCCATGTTCTTCACCGGTCTCGTCGTCCTGGCGCTGTTCGGCAACGGTGAGTACGTCCCGTTCGCCGACGATCCGGTCGCGTGGGCGAGCAGCCTGGTCCTGCCCTGGTGCACCCTGGCCCTGCTGTACTCCGCGCTCTACGCCCGGCTCACCCGGGCCGGGATGCTGGAGACGATGGGTGAGGACTACATCAGAACCGCGCGGGCCAAGGGCCTCAAGGAACGCAAGGTGGTCGTCAAACACGGGCTGCGCTCGGCGCTCACCCCGCTCGTCACGATCTTCGGCATGGACTTCGCGCTGCTGCTCGGCGGCGCGGTCATCACCGAACGGGTCTTCTCCTTCCAGGGGCTGGGTGCGTTCGCCATCCAGGGTGTGACCACCGCCGACCTGCCCAAGGTGATGGGCGTGACCCTGGTCGCCGCCTTCTTCATCGTCATCTGCAACCTGCTGGTGGACCTCGTGTACGCCGCGATCGACCCCCGGGTGAGGCTCTCATGAGCGACGCAATCAAGAAGGACTCCCCGGCTGCGGCCGCCGTCCCGGCCCCGCGCGCCGGTGACGACAAGGAATTCCTGTCGGTACGCAACCTCAGCGTCCACTTCGACACCGACGACGGTCTGGTCAAGTCCGTCGACGGCGTCAGCTTCGACCTGAAGGCCGGCCAGACCCTCGGCATCGTCGGCGAGTCCGGCTCCGGCAAGTCCGTGACCTCCCTGGGCATCATGGGGCTGCACACCTCGGAGCGCGCACGGATCGGCGGTGAGATCTGGCTCGACGGCGAGGAGCTCATCGGCGCCGGCCCCGAGCGGGTACGCCGGCTGCGCGGCCAGAAGATGGCCATGATCTTCCAGGACCCGCTGTCCGCCCTGCACCCGTACTACACCATCGGCGCGCAGATCGTGGAGGCCCACCGGGTCCACAACAAGGTCGACAAGAAGACCGCGAAGAAGCGCGCGATCGAGATGCTCGACCGCGTGGGTATCCCCGAGCCGCACCGCCGGTACGAGGACTATCCGCACCAGTTCTCCGGCGGTATGCGCCAGCGCGCCATGATCGCGATGGCCCTGGTCAACAACCCGCAGCTGCTCATCGCCGACGAGCCGACGACCGCCCTCGACGTCACCGTCCAGGCGCAGATCCTCGACCTCATCCGCGACCTGCAGAAGGAGTTCGGCTCCGCGGTCGTCATGATCACCCACGACCTCGGTGTCGTCGCCGAGATCGCGGACAACCTGCTCGTCATGTACGCGGGACGCTGCATCGAGCGCGGCAGCGCCGAGAAGGTGTTCTACGAGCCCCAGCACCCCTACACCTGGGGCCTGCTCGGCTCGATGCCGCGCATCGACCGGGAGCAGACCGAGCGGCTCATCCCGGTCAAGGGCTCGCCACCCAGCCTCATCAACGTCCCGTCGGGCTGCGCCTTCCACCCGCGCTGCCCGTACGCCGACGTCCCGCCGGACAACATCACCCGTACCGAGCGTCCGGAGCTGCAACAGGTCAGCGACGGGCACTACTCCGCGTGCCACATGTCGCGTGAGAAGCGCGACCGGATCTGGACCGAAGAGATTGCGCCGAAGCTGTGACTGATCGAGACAAGAAGACTCCCGCGCCCGCCGCGGCCGGGTCGGACGGGTCCGGGTCCGAGCCGCTCCTCAAGGTCGAAGGACTGGTCAAGCACTTCCCGATCACCAAGGGCGTGCTGAAGCGCAAGGTCGGCGCGGTCCAGGCGGTGGACGGGCTGACCTTCGACGTGCGTCCCGGGGAGACCCTCGGTGTCGTCGGCGAGTCGGGCTGCGGCAAGTCGACCATGGGCCGGCTCGTGACCCGGCTCCTGGAGCCGACCGGCGGCAAGGTCGAGTTCCAGGGCCGCGACATCACCCACATGTCCGCGGGGCGGCTGCGGCCGATGCGCCGTGACATCCAGATGATCTTCCAGGACCCGTACGGCTCGCTGAACCCGCGCCACACGGTCGGCGGGATCGTCGGCACCCCGTTCCGGCTCCAGGGCGTCAAGCCCGAGGGCGGTGTGAAGGCGGAGGTCCAGCGGCTGCTGGAACTGGTGGGGCTCAACCCCGAGCACTACAACCGCTATCCGCACGAGTTCTCCGGCGGCCAGCGCCAGCGCATCGGCATCGCGCGGGCGCTCGCACTGAAGCCGAAGCTCGTCGTCGCGGACGAGCCGGTCTCGGCGCTGGACGTGTCGATCCAGGCGCAGGTGGTGAACCTGCTGGACGACCTCCAGGACGAGCTCGGGCTCACGTACATGATCATCGCGCACGACCTGTCGGTCATCCGCCATGTCTCGGACCGGATCGCGGTCATGTACCTCGGCAAGATCGTCGAGCTCGCGGACCGCAACTCGCTGTACGAGGCGCCCATGCACCCGTACACCACGGCGCTGATGTCCGCGGTGCCGGTGCCCGACCCGCGCCGGCGCGGTGCCAAGAGCGAGCGCATCCTGCTCAAGGGCGATGTGCCGTCGCCGATCTCGCCGCCGACCGGCTGCCGTTTCCACACCCGGTGCTGGAAGGCGACGCAGGTCTGCAAGACGACTGAGCCGCCGCTGCTCCAGCTGAAGACCGGGCACCAGGTGGCGTGCCACCACCCGGAGAACGGCGAGGACCAGGCACCGGGGGACGCGCCGCTCGTCGCGGACGTCATCACGGTGAAGTCCGCGGGTGCCGCTGAGCCGGTCGCCGAGCCGGTGGCCGAGCCGGTCGCGCCGGTCGCGAGTGACGAGCCCGGCGGGCCGGACGCGTCCCCGGAGGCGCCCGGTTCCGTGGCGTCGGAAGGGCCGGAGAAGTCCGCCGTGCCCGCCACCGACGACGAGGGCGACGGCTCCGCCGCACCGTCCACGGGTGCGGAGGGCAAGCCGAAGGAGTAGTACCGGCACAATTGCCCGGTGCTCAACGAACTCTTCACCCCCTCCGTCCAGCATGCACTCGACATCGTCGGAATCTTCGTCTTCGCGATCTCGGGCGCCCTGCTCGCCGTACGCAAGAACTTCGATGTCTTCGGCATCGCGGTCCTCGCCGAGGTGACAGCGCTGGGCGGAGGGATCTTCCGTGACGTGATGATCGGCGCGATCCCTCCGGCGGCCTTCACCGATCTCGGCTACTTCCTGACTCCGCTGCTCGCCGCCGGCCTGGTCTTTTTCCTGCACCCGCACGTGGAGCGGATCCAGGTCGGCGTCAACGTCTTCGACGCGGCGGGGCTCGGCCTCTTCTGCGTATCGGGAACGATCAAGGCCTACGAGTACGGCCTCGGCCTCACCTCGTCCGCCGCCCTCGGGCTGGCCACCGCGGTCGGCGGCGGTGTCCTGCGTGACGTTCTGGCCAACGAGGTTCCCTCGCTGCTGCGCTGGGACCGCGATCTGTACGCCGTGCCCGCGATCGTCGGGGCCGTGACGGTGGTGCTCTGTATCCGCTTCGAGGTGCTCAACGCCTACACCAGCGGCACGGCCGTGGTCACGGCGTTCGTCCTGCGCCTGCTGGCCATGCGCTTCCACTGGCGGGCCCCGCGCGCGTACAACAGGCGCTCGGCGACGGCCGAGGAGAGCCCGTCCGTCATCTGACGGCAACAAAAAGCTACCGCTCAGTAATACGATCGGTGTAGCGTGCAGGCCATGGCACAGGCAGCAGCGCAGGAGTCGCACGCAGTACAGGCGACCATCGGTGACAGCGAGTTCGACCGCGACACCGCGGTCACTCTCCGCGAGGAGGGTGTCTACGACGCGGAACTCTCCGCGGGCTGGACGATCATCCACGCGGTCAACGGCGGCTATCTGCTCGCCATGCTCGGACGCGCGCTCGGCGAGGCGCTCCCGCACTCCGACCCCTTCTCCGTCTCCGCGCACTACCTCACGGCCTCCGTCCCCGGACCTGCCGTGATCCGCACCCAGGTCGTCCGCACCGGCCGCACGCTCTCCACCGGCCAGGCCTCGCTCTTCCAGTTCGCGGAGGACGGCGCGGAGGTCGAACGCATCCGGGTGCTGGCCACCTACGGCGACCTTGACGGCCTGACCGGCGAGATCCGTACCTCGGCGGAGCCGCCGGCCATGCCGCCCCTGGAGGAGTGCCTCGGGACGAGCGACGGGGCCCCGGCGATCCCGGGCAGCTCCGCGATCACCGAACGGCTGGACATCAAGCTCGACCCCGCGACGGTCGGCTGGGCCGTCGGCGCACCGTCCGGCAAGGGCGAGATGCGGGGCTGGTTCGGTCTCGCGGACGGACGTGACGCGGACCCGCTCTCGCTGCTCCTCACCGTGGACGCCCTGCCGCCGACCTCCTTCGAGCTCGGTCTGAAGGGCTGGACGCCCACCATCGAGCTCACCACCCACATCCGCTGCCGCCCGGCCCCCGGGCCGCTGCGTGTCTCCATCACCACCCGCAACCTCGCGGGCGGTTTCCTGGAGGAGGACGCGGACGTCTGGGACAGCGCCGGCCGTCTCGTCGCGCAGTCCCGCCAGCTGGCCCGCGCCCCCCGCGGCTGACTCCCGCCGGCAGGCCGGCCGAGCGCCTCGAAGTCTCCGTACGCACTCTCTGCCGGGACGCCGAGGCGCCGGGACGCCGAGGCGCCCCCGGTCGCCGATGGTGCCGGACCCTACGGCCTGTCCAGCCAGTGGGTCCGGCCGAGCGTGACCAGGCGGAGCCTGCGCCGTGCCACCCGGACGACCTCCCGTTCGCCCTCCGGGCCGGCGTCCAGCAGTGCCGATGCCGTGAGCACCATGTGGTCGACGTACAGCCCGCCCAGCATCAGCAGGTCGTCCCGGTCCCAGCCCGCCGACTCCGGCTCCGAGCCGAGGACGTGGGCGACCTCCTCCGCGAAGCCGCGCAACTGTGCGGCGATGGCCGCGCGGACCTGCCCGACACCGCCGTGCTGCTCACGGGCGATGAAGCGGAAGTGGGCCGGCTGCGCCGTGACGTGACGGGCTATCAGCCCGACGCTCCGGTCGAGCCGCTCCTCGCTGTCCCCGGTGTCGGCGAGGATCGCGCCGATCATGCCGTGCAGGCTCCCCAGGGTCTCCTCGACGAGGGCGACGCCCAGTGCCGCCGTGCCGTCGAAGTGCCGGTAGAAGGCCGTCGGGGTCACGCCCGCGGCCCGTGTCACCTCGCGCAGGCCCAGGCTGCTGAGGCTCTGGTGCTCCAGCAGCTCCAGGGCCGCGTCGAGCAGTGCCTGACGCGTCTTCAGCTTCTGGGCCTGGCGGATGCCGATGGTGTGACTCATGCCATTCAGTAAACAACCGTTCTCCGAGCCCTGGAAGGGATGAAGGGTCTAGACTCAAAAGTCAGTGAACAGTTGTGCTCTCAAAGCTCGCAGAAAGGCCGGACATGTTCGTCCTCGTCGCCGCCCTGCTCCTGCTGGGGGTCGTCCTCGGAGCGGTCGCACACCTCCCGCTCCCCGTGGTCCTGGCCGCCGCGGCCGTGATCGGCCTCTGGCTGGCGCTCTTCGGTGTCCGTGAACGCCTCTCCCACCGCACCCGCTGACGAAGGAGCCGCACGATGACACTCACCACTGCACGCACCGCACGCACCGCACCGCGCGAGGTCCGCTCCGACGCCCGGGAGGCCGACGGGCTGGCCGTCGCCTCGTTCGTGCTCGGCCTGCTCGGCCTCCTGGTGATGAACATCCTGCTCGGCCCGGTCGCCATCGTCATGGCGATCGTCGCCCTCGCCCGCTCCACCACCCGCAGGGGTCGCGCCCTCCTGGGCCTGGCGCTCGGCGTCGCCGACCTGGTGGTCCTCGCCGTCCTGGTCACGAGCAACGGAACGGTCTCCTGGAGCCTGACCGGCTGACCCCGCGCCTGCCGCCGCACGGGCCGGCGCCCGCGCGCGAACCTACGCGCGAACCGACCGCCAGATCTGCTCCGGCAGCAGACGCGCTGCCTCGTCGAGGCCGACGTCGTCGATGCCCGACAGCACCCGGCGGGCGACGGCGACGACGGGGCCCATGACCAGGGACTCGATCAGGGGCGGCGGGAGCGGAGCGAGCTCCCCGGAATCGATGCCGAGCTGGATCCAGAGGCCCACTTCCGAGACCCTGGCCTCCTGGGCGTCACGGAACTCCCTGCCGCGTGCCATGCCCTTGCGGTCGGCGAGGGGCGAGTGCAGGAGCAGGGCGGGCCCGCGGTGCTCCTGGACGAAGTGCAGATACGCCCCTACGGCCCCGGCGATGCCCGCGCGCGCCGTTTCCGCGCCCTGCAGGGCCTTCGTCAGCTCGCTCAGCAGCCTGTTCAGCCAGCGGTGGCTGAGGGCGCCGATCAGGCCGTCGAGGCTGCCGAAGTGGTGGTAGAGGCTGCCCAGGCTGACGCCACTGGTCCGGACGACTGCGCTGACCGTGAGGCCCTGCTCGCCCGATTCGACGAACACGCGCAGCGCGGCGTCCAGAAGCAGATCGGAAGTGACCTCGCCGCGACGCTGCTTGGGGCTCATCGAGTGGCCGTCCCTGTGGTTCGTGCCTGTGGTCCGTGACGCGGGCTCCTGCGCGGTGAACTCCAGGAGTGATCTTCCGGAAACGCTTCCGCCCCAGTATCCACTGGTCAGATTTCCCGTGAACGGTACAGGCGTGGCACAGGGGACGGTGCGGGCGTGTGGGACGGGATCGGCAGTGCGGCCGGTGCCTGTCCGGCAGGGCCGGCGCTGCCCGCGCGGCCGGTCCTGGAGCGGCCGCGCGGCTCGTGGCGCCATGCGCCCGGCACGCGCCGCTCCACGGGCTCGTAGAATCGTCACCACCATGGCCTACCTCGACCACGCCGCGACCACGCCGATGCTGCCGGAGGCGATCGCGGCGATGACCGCGCAGCTCGCCGTCACCGGCAACGCGTCCTCACTGCACGCCGCCGGCCGCCGGGCCCGCCGTACCGTCGAGGAGTCCAGAGAGACCCTCGCCGACGCGCTCGGAGCACGCCCCAGCGAGGTGGTCCTGACCTCCGGCGGCACCGAGGCCGACAACCTCGCCGTGAAGGGCCTCTACTGGGCCCGCCGCGACGCCGACCCACGCCGCACCCGGGTCCTCGCCAGCCCGGTGGAGCACCACGCCGTCCTGGACGCCGTGGACTGGCTCGCCGAGCACGAGGGCGCCACCGTCGACTACCTCCCGGTCGACTCGTACGGACGTGTGCACCCTGACGCGCTGCGCGAGGCGCTCGTCCGCAACCCCGACGACGTCGCGCTGGTCACAGTGATGTGGGCGAACAACGAGATCGGCACCATCATGCCGATACGTGAACTCGCCGAGGTGGCAAGTGAGTTCGGCGTCCCCATGCATTCCGACGCCGTGCAGGCGTTCGGGCAGCTGGAGGTCGACTTCGCCCGCTCCGGGCTGGCCGCCATGACGGTCAGCGCGCACAAGATCGGCGGGCCGTTCGGTATCGGCGCTCTGCTGCTCGGCCGTGACCAGAGTCCCGTACCCGTCCTGCACGGCGGCGGCCAGGAGCGGCACGTGCGCTCCGGCACGCTCGACGTACCCGCCGTGGCCGCGTTCGCCGTGGCCGGACGGCACGCCGCCGACGGTCGCGAGAACTTCGCCCGCAGCATCGGTGCACTCCGGGACGAGCTGGCGGGCGCCGTGCTGAAGGCCGTCCCCGACGCCCTTCTCGGTGGCGACCCGGCCCCCGGCGGACGGCTTCCCGCCAACGCCCACTTCACCTTCCCCGGCTGCGAGGGCGACTCCCTCCTCCTGCTGCTCGACGCCCAGGGCATCGAGTGCTCCACCGGTTCGGCGTGCACCGCGGGCATCGCCCAGCCCAGTCACGTGCTGCTGGCCACCGGCACCGACCCCGCGCTGGCCCGGGGCACGCTGCGCTTCTCGCTGGGCCACACCTCGACGGGCCAGGACGTCGAGGAGCTCGCCCGGGCGATCGGCCCCGCGGTCGAGCGGGCCAGGACGGCTGGGCTCAGCTAGCCTGCGCCCCCTCGGCCGCCGCCGTGGACGCCGCGCGGACCAGCTTCATGTAGCGGGTCCAGTCCCAGTGCGGTCCGGGGTCGGTGTGGTCCGTGCCGGGCACCTCGACGTGCCCGATGATGTGCTCGCGGTCCACCGGAATCCCGTACCGCTTGCATATCGCCGCCGTCAGCCGCGCGGAGGACTCGTACATCTCCGCCGTGAAGTCCTGCGGGCGGTCCACGAAGCCTTCGTGCTCGATGCCGACGCTGCGCTCGTTGAACGAGCGGTTGCCCGCGTGGTACGCCACGTCGAGCTCCCGGATCATCTGCGTCACCCGGCCGTTCTGCCCGACGATGTAGTGCGTCGCCGCCTGGTGCGCCGGGTCCTGGAAGACCTTGACCGCGCTGGCGTAACTGCCCTGGGTGACGTGGATGATCACCCGGTCCACGCCGAAGTCGTCGGGGCGGTCGGCCCGCCGCCAGTTCCCCTCGGAGGCCGCGATCCAGCGCGCCGGGGTGTAGTCGAGCTCACCTTCTTTGCGCGGCTTCTCCACACCCGGCATCCGCCACCAGACCCGCCGGACGTCGTCCACGGCCAAGGCGGCCGTGCCCGCCGCGGCGACCCCGCCGCCGATCAGCAGCGTGCGCCGGCTGATGCCGCGGCCAGGACCTTTCCCCGGCGATCCGGCACTCCCGTTGTTCCCCATGTGCTGCTCAACGCATATCCGCGAGCATTCGGTTCCCGGCGCCCCGTACTCTGGATGAGCTATGACTCAGACCTCCCAGCGCCCCCTCCGTGTGCTCGCCGCCATGTCCGGCGGAGTCGACTCCGCCGTCGCGGCGGCACGAGCCGCCGAGGCAGGCCACGACGTGACCGGTGTGCACCTCGCCCTCTCCGCGAACCCGCAGTCCTTCCGTACGGGCGCGCGCGGCTGTTGCACCATCGAGGACTCCCGGGACGCCCGCCGTGCGGCGGACGTCATCGGTATCCCGTTCTACGTCTGGGACCTCGCGGAACGCTTCCGTGAGGACGTCGTGGACGACTTCGTCGCGGAGTACGAGGCCGGGCGCACGCCCAACCCCTGCCTGCGGTGCAACGAGAAGATCAAGTTCGCCGCCCTGCTCGACAAGGCGCTGGCCCTCGGCTTCGACGCCGTCTGCACCGGCCACTACGCCACCGTCGTGCTGAACGAGGACGGCACCCGGGAGATGCACCGCGCCTCGGACATGGCCAAGGACCAGAGCTACGTCCTCGGCGTCCTGGACGAGAAGCAGCTCGCCCATGCCATGTTCCCGCTCGGCGACACCCTCACCACCAAGGACGAGATCAGGGCCGAGGCCGAGCGCCGGGGCCTGGCGGTCGCCAAGAAGCCCGACAGCCACGACATCTGCTTCATCGCGGACGGCGACACCCAGGGCTTCCTGGCGGGCCGCCTCGGCGGCCCGGCGGAGGGCGACATCCTCGACGAGTCGGGGTCGAAGGTGGGCACCCACGAGGGCGTGTTCGGCTTCACCATCGGCCAGCGCAAGGGGCTGCGCATCGGGCACCCCGCCCCTGACGGCAAGCCGCGCTACGTCCTGGACATCTCCCCGGTGAACAACACGGTCACGGTCGGCCCGGTGGAGGCCCTCGACGTCACCGCCCTCACCGCCATCAAGCCCCGCTGGTGCGGCACCGCCCCGTCCGGGCCCGGGACGTACACGGCGCAGCTCCGTGCCCACGGCGGCGAGACCGAGGTGACGGCGGAGCTGGTGGACGGCACCCTGACCGTCACCTTCGCCGAGCCCGTGCGGGGCGTGGCCCCGGGCCAGGCCGTCGTGCTGTACGACGGCACGCGGGTCGTGGGCTCGGCCACCATCGCGACGACGGTGCGCAAGGAGAGGGCCGTGGCGTCCGGCTGACCCCCTGGGCCGAAGAGCCGGGGCGATGACCGCCTCGGTGCCATGCTCCCGGTCGGCAGGGCCATGAAGCCCCGCCCGTCCGTACCCGTCCCCCGAATGGCGCGGCCCGGGTGCATGCCGGTCGCACAGCTCCAACACTGAAGCGGCCCGCCGCCGAGAGAAACGGGGCCGCTCATGAGGACGATGCTCGTGATCCACATGGACACGCAGAAGGCCAGCCGGATGATCGACAACAACGAGATGGCGCAGTTCATGCAATCCGCGCTGGAGCGGCTGCGGCCGGAGGCAGCGTACTTCGGGCCGCACGGTGGAGCACGTACCGCGTTCGTCGTCATCGACCTGGAAGAGCCTTCGCAGCTCCCCAGCATCACCGAGCCGTTCTTCTCGCAGCTCGGCGCCACGATCGAGATGTTCCCGGTGATGACCGCCGACGACGTGCGGACGGGCCTGCAGCAGCTCGCCTCGTCCTGAACCGGGAAGGCACCGGAGTGTGCCCCGCGCGGTCACGTCCGACCCCTGTACGGGCGTGGCCGCGCGGGGTGGTTCAGGACGCCTGGCGTGCGAACACGTGCTTGCCGAAGAAGTCCGCCAGGACCGGTGCGATCACATGCGGTGCCAGTTCACGGTTCTGGCCCGTCAGGGTCCGGTGCCGGGCACGTGGGACCGCGGCGGCCAGGGCCACGGCCGTCGCGCGCGCCTGTGCGGTGCTGAACCCCCCGGTCACCACCAGCGTGCGCGCGGTGACGGACGCGAGTCTCCCGGCGGGCACCGAGCCGTCGCCCAGCAGGGCGTCGTCGTAGGCGAGGGTGTGCGCCACCGTTTCGAGACCTGACCACAGCGGTGCCCGGCGCATGCGGGCGATCGTCTCCTCAGGGACTCCGGTCCGGGACAAGTACAGCTCCACGGCGCCACCCCTGTCACCGCTCGCCAACAGCCGGTGCAGCAGCGTCGTGCAGCGCGACTTGTACAGCAGGCCGGCGGTGCCCGGGGTGTACGGCGGCTCGTAGACCGCGAGCAGGGCCACGGGCAGCCCCGCGGCCTGCGCCTCCAGCGCCAGTGCCCCGCCCGACAGCATGCCGAACAGTGAGACGTGCTCACCCGCCACCGCCGCGACCGCCGCCAGGTCCTCGATCTCGCGGCGGGGCGTGTACGGCCCGCCGTCGCCGCTCTCCCCGCGGCCCCGGCGGTCGTACGTGACGACCGAGAAGCGCGGGGCCAGCAGAGCGGCCAGCGGCGCCAGGTCCGCAGCGGTGCTCAGGGCCCCGCCGACCAGGACCACCGGCGGCCCGTCGCCGTGGCGGCGATACGCGATCGACGTGCCGTCACGGGAGAGAGTCTTGTCCATGTGAGGGTGGACCGCCGAGCCGCACAGAACTCATCGCCGGTGCCGGGAAAAGTTTCTGATGGTCATCCGGATACGACGTCGGTCGCGTAGAAGCAGAAGTGGCCCTCGATCGCCGCGACCTGTTCCTTCGGTTCCGGATAGGCCCAGACGAGGTCCGCCGCACCGGGCAGCGACCAGTACGAGGCGTCCCCCTTGAAGGGACAGTGTGTACGGGTCTCCGAGGGCGTCAGCAGCTCGGTACGGACATCCTCGGGCGGCAGGTAGTAACGGTCGGGGCAGCCCGTCTCGCGCAGCACCAGCGGGCGGTGGCTCTCGGCGAGCACCTGCCCGTCGTGCACCGCGCGCACATGCACGGCGGCGGGTTCGACGGTGATGGTGTGTCCTGCGGTGGAGGTCATACACGGTTCAGCCGTGCGGGAGGCCGGTTTCTTCCCGCGCCCCGGACCGGTCGTACGGTGTCCGCATGAACATCTGTGTCTTCCTCTCCGCCGCCGACCTCGACGACCGCTACACCGTGCCCGCGCGCGAGTTCGCCGAGCTGCTGGGCAGGGGCGGACACACCCTGGTCTGGGGCGGGTCGGAGAGCGGGCTGATGAAGGTCGTCGCCGACGGTGTCCAGGAGTCCGGCGGCAGGCTCGTCGGGGTGTCGGTGGACTTCCTGGCGGCGAAGGCGCGGACGAACGCCGACGAGATGGTGATCGCCGGAGACCTGGCCGAGCGCAAGGCGCTGCTCCTGGAGAAGTCCGACGCCGTCGTGATCATGGTCGGCGGTACGGGGACGCTCGACGAGGCGACGGAGATCCTGGAGCTGAAGAAGCACGGCAAGCACGCCAAGCCCGTCGTGCTGCTGAACACCGCCGGGTTCTACGACGGCCTGCGCCAGCAGTTCCAGCGCATGGAGGACGAGGGCTTCCTGCCGCTCCCGCTGACCGAGCTGGTCTTCTTCGCCAAGGACGGCGTCGGCGCGATGGCGTACCTGGAGGAGTCGGCCGGCCTGCGGTGACCGGGGCGCCGGGCCGCCCGGAGGAGTCGGCCCGCCCGCGGTGATGCGAGCATGAGCGCATGCCTACTCATCTCATCACCGGCGCCGGTTCCGGCATCGGCGCGGCCGTCGCCCGTCGTCTGCTGGAGCGCGGCGACGAGCTCGTGCTGCT
This sequence comes from Streptomyces mutomycini, assembly GCF_001700505.1. Classification (GTDB taxonomy): domain Bacteria; phylum Actinomycetota; class Actinomycetes; order Streptomycetales; family Streptomycetaceae; genus Streptomyces; species Streptomyces mutomycini. Next base: position 28,631 of record NZ_MAPV01000154.1, on the reverse strand, counting down.
CGCCCGGGACGCGGGACGCGCCAGGGAACTGGCCGCGCTCCACCCCGGGGCCCGCACGCTCGTCGGCGACCTCGGCAACCCCGACCGGCTCTCGTGGGCGTTCGGGCAGCAGCCGATGCCCGAACGCCTCGACTCACTGCTGCACATCGCGGGCGTCGTCGAGCTCGGCACGGTCGGCGACCTCACTCCCAAGGCCTGGCACTTCCAGCTCAACGCCAATCTGGTCTCGCCGGCCGAGCTGACGCGGCTGCTGCTCCCGCAGCTGCGTGTCGGCCAGGGGCACGTCGTCTTCGTGAACTCCGGCGCCGGGCTCGCGGCGCACGCCGGATGGGGCGCGTACGCCGCGAGCAAGCACGGGCTCAAGGCTCTCGCCGACTCGCTGCGCCACGAGGAGCACGGCAACGGCGTCAGGGTCACCTCCGTCTACCCGGGCCGCACAGCAAGCCCCATGCAGGCCAAGGTCCATCAGCAGGAGGGCAAGGACTACGACGCCTCGCGCTGGATCGACCCGGAGTCGGTGGCCACCACGATCCTGCTGGCGCTGGATCTTCCGCGCGACGCGGAGATCAACGACCTGACGGTCCGCCCGGGCCGCTGAGAGCCCGCGTCAGGCCCGTAGGCTTTCCGCGTGAGCGAGAAGAGCGGGTTCAGCGCGAGTGCAGCCACCGGGATCGGGTCCATGCCGGGGGGAGACGCCCGGGAGGCGGCCAAGACCGTCACCGGGTCGTTCGCCGACGGGCAGGGCATGCCGTATCTGGCGGAACTGCCCGCCCGGGGCCCCGGCGCGGACATGACCGGGCGGACCGTCGGTCTGCTCGTCGAGATGTACGGCCATGTCGAGCCCAGCGGCTGGCGGATCAGCGACCGCCCCGGCCGCGACACCCGCCGCGCCCGCTCCTGGCTCGGGGAGGACCTCGACGCCCTGGAGGAGTTCACCCAGGGCTACGAGGGACTGCTCAAGGTCCAGGCCGTCGGCCCCTGGACCCTGGCCGCGGGACTGGAACTGCGGGGCGGCGAGGCCATGCTCGGCGACCCGGGAGCCTGCCGCGACCTGGCGGGCTCGCTGGCCGAGGGACTGCGCTCCCACCTCGCGGAGGTACGGCGCAGGATCCCCGGCGCCGAGGTCGTGCTCCAGCTCGACGAACCCTCCCTGACCGCCGTACTGCAGGGGCGTATCAGGTCGGCGAGCGGCTACCGCACCTACCGTGCCGTGGACCGTCAGGTCGTCGAGGGGGCACTGCGCGACCTGCTGGCGGTGAACGGTGAAAGCCCGACGGTCGTCCACTCCTGCGCCCCCGAGGTGCCCTTCGCGCTGCTGCGCCGCGCCGGGGCGGACGCGGTCTCCTTCGACTTCTCCCTGATCACCGAGCGTGAGGAGGAGGCGATCGGGGAAGCCGTCGAAGGCGGGACCCAGCTCTTCCTCGGCATGATTCCCGGTCTCGACGCCGCCTCGGCCGCATTGTCGGACCCGGGCGGTAGCGTCAAGGAGGTCAGGACGTTGTGGAGCAGGCTGGGGCTGAATCCGGGGACTCTGAGCGAGTCCGTCGTGGTCACCCCGTCCTGCGGGCTGGCGGGAGCGTCACCCGCGTACGCGCGCGCCGCGCTCGCCCACTGCGCCCGGGCCGCGAGGTCGCTCGCGGACAACCCTGAGTAACGGGTCGAAGAGTCAACGGGGCAACGGAGGAACACGCGATGGCCGGCGAACAGCAGGCGCAGCAGCTGACCGGTGTGCCGGCGGAGGTGCGGGAGGAGCACGCACTGCTCGCCGAGCAGATCGAGGAGCACCGCTTCCGGTATTACGTGAAGGACCAGCCGGTCATCGACGACGCCGAGTTCGACCGCCAGATGCGGGCGCTGGAGGCCATCGAGGACGAGCATCCGGAGCTGCGCACACCGGACTCGCCGACCCAGAAGGTCGCGGGCCCCTACACCACGGAATTCACCTCCGTCGAGCACCGTGAGCGTCTGCTCTCCCTCGACAACGCCTTCGACGACGCCGAGCTCGCGGCCTGGGCCGAGCGCGTGGCCAGGGACGTGGGCGGAGGCGCGTACCACTTCCTGTGCGAGCTCAAGGTCGACGGCCTCGCCGTCAACCTCACCTACGAACACGGCAGACTGACCCGCGCGGCGACCCGCGGCGACGGGCGCACGGGGGAGGACATCACCCCCAACGTCCGCACGATCACCGACATCCCGCTCCGCCTCAAGGGCGAGCGCGTGCCCGCGCTCGTCGAGATCCGCGGCGAGGTCTTCTTCCCCATGGAGGCGTTCGAGGGGCTCAACGCCCGGCTGGTCGAGGCCGGGGACAAACCCTTCGCCAACCCGCGCAACGCGGCGGCCGGATCGCTGCGGCAGAAGGACCCCAAGGTCACCGCGACCCGTCCGCTCCACATGGTGGTGCACGGCATCGGCGCCCGTGAGGGCTTCGACATCGACCGGCTCTCCCAGGCGTACGACCTGCTGAGGGAGTGGGGCCTGCCGACCGCCAAGCACAACAAGGTGGTCGATTCCCTCGATGAGGCAAGGGAGTTCATCAGCTACTTCGGTGAGAACCGCCAGTCCGTCGAGCACGAGATCGACGGTGTCGTCATCAAGCTCGACGAGATCCCCCTCCAGGGCAGGCTGGGCGCCACCTCACGCGCACCGCGCTGGGCGATCGCCTGGAAGTACGCGCCGCAGGAGGTCAACACCAAGCTGGTCAACATCCGGGTCGGAGTCGGCCGCACCGGCCGCGTCACGCCGTACGCCCAGGTCGAGCCGGTCGAGGTGGCGGGATCGGAGGTCGAATTCGCCACCCTGCACAACCAGAACGTGGTCAAGGCCAAGGGCGTCCTCATCGGCGACACGGTGGTGCTCCGCAAGGCGGGCGACGTCATCCCGGAGATCCTCGGGCCGGTCGTCGACCTGCGGGACGGCGGCGAGCGCGAGTTCGTCATGCCTTCCGAGTGCCCCGAGTGCGGGACGGCGCTGCGCCCCATGAAGGAGGCCGACATCGACCTCCGCTGTCCCAACGCCCGCTCCTGCCCGGCCCAGTTGCGGGAGCGCCTGGCCTATCTCGCGGGCCGTAAGTGCCTCGACATCGACCACTTCGGCTATGTGGCCGCCGCGGCCCTGACCAAGCCTCTGGAGCCCGCCGAGCCGCCGCTGCTGGACGAGGGGGACCTCTTCGGGCTGACGGTGGAGCAGCTGCTGCCGATCCGGGCGTACGTCCTGGACGCGGACAGCGGACTGCCCAAGCGAGACCCGAAGACCGGCGAGGAGAAGATCGCCACGGTCTTCGCCAACCAGCAGGGCGAGCCGAAGAAGAACGCCCTCGGCATGCTGGAGGGCATCGCGGCGGCCAGACAGGCCCCGCTCGCCCGGATCCTGACCGGGCTCTCGATCCGTCACGTGGGGCCGGTGGCAGCCGTCGAGCTCGCCCGGCAGTTCCGGTCCGTCGACCGGATCGACGAGGCGTCCGAGGAGGAGCTCGCCGCGGCGGACGGGGTGGGGCCCATCATCGCGGCCTCGGTCAAGCAGTGGTTCGCCGAGGACTGGCACCGGGAGATCCTGCGCAAATGGCGGGAGGCCGGGGTCCGGATGGAGGACGAGGGCGCGGGTGAGGACGAGGGGCCGCGGCCGCTGGAGGGACTCACCGTCGTCGTCACCGGCACGCTCACCGCACACACCAGGGACGGCGCCAAGGACGCCCTCCAGAGCCGCGGGGCCAAGGTCACCGGATCCGTCTCGAAGAAGACCTCCTTCGTGGTGGTGGGCGACAACCCGGGGTCGAAGTACGACAAGGCGATGCAGCTGAAGGTGCCCGTCCTCGACGAGGACGGCTTCGCCGTTCTCCTCGGACAGGGGCCGGACGCGGCCCGGGAGGCCGCTGTGCCCTCCGAGGCGTGATCGAGGCGTTATCGAGGCGCGATCGAGACGCGGGCGACGCATGGGGGCATCACTGAGGGGGGAATAAGCGGACGAGCGGGCACCGGGAGGCCCGGTCCGGCCCACCCGTATCACCCGTCCGGCGCATATCAGACCGTCAGGGGTGTCAGAGCCCCATTCGGGCAAGACCTGCAGAGCGCCGCCCGTGGGGGCCCTCGTCGGCCTACTGTTGAACGAGCACCCGTCGTGCCCGGCCGCGTGGTGGGATTCGGGCCGTGGTGGCATGGGAGCGGGGCCACCGTGGGACATCGACACCGCCGGCTGTGAGAGGGACGGAATGAAACCGACCGAGAGCGCCGCACCGGTGTCGCGGCTGCAAGGTTTCGTGGGCCTCACGTCCAGAGTGGGCGCCGTCGTCGTGGCGGTCGCCGCCGCGCAGCTCGCGGCCGGGTTATACCGGGCGGTCCAGGACGGCCACGCGCTCTTCCCCGCCGGGACCTCCGGCTGGTCGCTCGCCCTGCTCACCGGAATCGTCGTCGGCCATCTGGTCGCCCTCGGACGTGACCGGTGGTGGGGTGGCACCGGCTCCGGTGCCGCGCTCACCCTCGCCGTCCTGCTGCTCTACGGCTGGGTCGCCGCCGGGCTGGTCAGCCTCGTCGTGGTGGTGCTCGTCGGTACGGCCAGGCGGCACCGCTGGTGGCAGGGGCTGCTGCACGGGGCGGTGGACATACTGGGCATCGGGGCGGCCGCGCTCGTCCTGGCCGCCTTCGGTGAGGTGCCGAGCGTCGAGGCACCCTGGCGGCCACTCGACTGGGGCATCGACGCCGTGCCGACCGTGCTGTTCGCCGCCGGCACGTATCTCCTCGTCACCCGCGTCCTGTTGTGGTACGCGAGGGCGTCCCAGAGCGGCGGGTTGCCGACGGTCGCCCGCACCGCTCTGCTGCGCCAGGGCCTCGTCGCGGTCGCACTGCTCGGGATCGCCCCGCTGATCTGCGTCGTGGCATCCGCCAAGCCCGTGCTGCTGCCGCTCTTCGCCGTCCCGCTGATCGCCCTGGACTCCACGCTCTGGATCGCCCGCGCACGTGCCGAGGAGCAGTTGAGGGATCCCCTCACCGGTCTGCCCAACCGGCAGTGGCTCCTGGAGAGGACGTGGACGGCGCTGGAGGAGGCCGACGGCACCGGCGCGAGATCCGCCCTCGTCCTCATCGACCTCGACCGCTTCCGGGCCGTCAACGACACCCTCGGCCATCTCGCCGGGGACCGGCTCCTGCTCCAGATAGCGGAGCGGCTGCGCCTCGCCCTGCCGCGCGGTGCGGAGGCAGCGCGCCTCGGCGGGGACGAGTTCGCGGTCCTGCTGCCGTCCGCGGGCTCTGCCACCAGCGCCCAGCGCGTCGCCCGCCACCTCGTCGCCGAGCTCTCCTCGCCCCTCGACCTGGACGGGCTCACGCTGGTGCTGGAGGCGAGCGCCGGCGTCGCCGTCCACCCCGACCACGCACTGGACGCCGAAGGGCTGCTCAGACGGGCCGACGTGGCGATGTACCAGGCCAAGCGGGACCGTACGGGCGTGGAGGTCTACGAGTCCAAGCGCGACAGCAACACCCCGGACCGGCTTGGCCTGTTGGGCGATCTGCGCCGTGCCCTGGACGCCGGCGAGGTCGAACTGCACTACCAGCCCAAGGTGCGCTTCGACGGCCAGGTGGCCGGGCTGGAGGCGCTCGTGCGCTGGGTGCATCCGGAGCGCGGCCGGGTTCCCCCGGACGAGTTCATCGCGATCGCGGAGTCCTCCGGGCTGATGCCCCACCTCACCGAGTACGTACTGGAGACCGCGCTCGCCCAGGTGGCCCGCTGGCGGGCCCAGGGGCTGTTCGTCCCCGTAGCGGTCAACGTCTCGCCGCGTGACGTCCACACCCCCGGCTTCGCGGGCAGTGTCGCCGCACGGCTCGCCCGGCACGGGGTCCCCGCCGGTGCGCTGCAGCTGGAGATAACCGAACACGTGCTGCTGGAGGACCCCCAGCGGGCCGCCGACACCCTGGCGGGGCTGACCGGGCACGGGGTGAAGATGTCCCTCGACGACTTCGGTACCGGCTACTCCTCCCTCGTCCACCTCCGGAAGCTGCCGGTCAGCGAGCTCAAGATCGACCGTTCGTTCGTGGCGCGGCTGGCCGTGGACCACGAGGACGCCGAGATCGTCCGCTGCACCATCGACCTGGCCCACTCGCTCGGGCTGATCGTCGTCGCCGAGGGCGTCGAGGACGACGAGACCTGGGAGCGGCTTCGGGACCTGCACTGCGACGCGGTGCAGGGGTGGCTCGTCGCCGCGGCGATGCCGCCCCAGGAGACGACGGCCTGGCTGCGGGCGCGGGGCGAGCACGGATGGCGACGGCCCTCGGAGCTGGAGGCCGCGGCCGCGCCGGCGGTGGCACCCGAGCCTGCGCCCAGGTCCGCGGGGCGCGCGCTGAACCCCGGTCCGGCCACCACCTGAGGTCCGGTCTACGCCCCGTCGTGGTCCGGTGCGGCGCGGTGAACGCCCGCCCGGTGGCCGTTTTGTCCTCAATCGGCGGGCGGGCTCCGTCCGCCCGCCGCAGACGCCTCCGGCGACCCCATAGGATTGGGCCAAAACCACACACCAACCCCTGAGGATCGCTGCATGCCTGGCATCACGCGCGAGGAGGTCGCCCACCTCGCCCGGCTGGCGCGTCTGGAGCTGAAGGGCGAAGAGCTCGAGCACTTCGCCGGTCAGCTCGACGACATCATCGGCGCGGTCGCCCGCGTCTCCGAGGTCGCCGACCAAGACGTACCGCCGACCTCCCACCCGCTGCCGCTGACCAACGTCATGCGCGCGGACGAGGTCCGTCCGTCGCTCACCCCCGAGCAGGCGCTCTCCGGCGCCCCGGCCCAGGAGCAGCAGCGTTTCAAGGTGCCGCAGATCCTGGGGGAGGACTAACAGCCATGACGGACATCAGCACCATCATCAAGCTCACCGCGGCCCAGATCGCCGCGAGGATCGCCTCCGGCGAGCTGACGGCCGTCGAGGTCACCGAGGCCCACCTGGCCCGGATCGACGCCGTCGACGAGAAGGTCCACGCCTTCCTGCACATCGACCGCGAGGGCGCGCTCGCGCAGGCCCGCGCCGTCGACGCCAAGCGTGAGGCGGGCGAGAAGCTCGGCCCGCTGGCCGGCGTCCCGCTCGCGCTCAAGGACATCTTCACCACGAAGGACATGCCGACCACCGTCGGCTCGAAGATCCTCGAGGGCTGGGTCCCGCCGTACGACGCGACCCTCACGAGGAAGCTGAAGGCGGCCGACGTCGTCATCCTCGGCAAGACCAACATGGACGAGTTCGCCATGGGGTCCTCCACCGAGAACAGCGCCTACGGGCCGACCGGGAACCCCTGGGACCTCACCCGTATCCCGGGCGGTTCCGGCGGCGGCTCCTCCGCCGCGCTGGCCTCCTTCGAGGCCCCGCTCGCCATCGGCACGGACACCGGCGGCTCCATCCGCCAGCCCGCGGCCGTCACCGGCACCGTCGGCGTCAAGCCGACCTACGGCGGCGTCTCCCGCTACGGCATGGTCGCCTTCTCGTCCTCCCTCGACCAGGGCGGCCCCTGCGCCCGTACGGTCCTGGACGCGGCGCTGCTGCACGAGGTCATCGGCGGCCACGACCCGCTCGACTCGACGTCCATCGACTCACCGGTCCCGCCGGTCGTCGAGGCCGCGCGCAACGGCTCCGTACAGGGCATGCGCGTCGGTGTGGTCAAGCAGTTCTCCGGCGAGGGCTACCAGGCCGGGGTCGTCCAGCGGTTCAACGAGTCGGTCGAGCTGCTGAAGTCCCTCGGCGCCACGGTCGTCGAGCTGGACTGCCCGTCCTTCGACCTCGCTCTTTCGGCGTACTACCTGATCGCGCCGTCCGAGTGCTCCTCGAACCTGGCGCGCTTCGACGCCATGCGTTACGGCCTGAGGGTCGGCGACGACGGCACACGGTCCGCCGAGGACGTCACCGCCCTCACCCGCGAGGCCGGTTTCGGCGACGAGGTGAAGCGCCGCATCATCCTCGGTACGTACGCGCTGAGCTCCGGCTACTACGACGCCTACTACGGCTCGGCACAGAAGGTCCGCACCCTCATCACCCAGGACTTCGAGAAGGCGTTCGAGCAGGTGGACGTCATCGTCTCGCCGACGACGCCCACCACCGCCTTCCCGATCGGCGAGCGCGCCGACGACCCGATGGCGATGTACCTCGCGGACCTGTGCACCATTCCGACCAACCTCGCCGGCAACTCCGCCATGTCGCTGCCCTGCGGCCTGGCCCCGGAGGACGGCCTGCCGGTCGGGCTGCAGATCATCGCCCCCGCCATGAAGGACGACCGGCTCTACAAGGTCGGAGCCGCCGTCGAGGCCGCTTTCGTGGAAAAGTGGGGGCACCCGCTGCTTGAGGAGGCTCCGTCACTGTGAGTGCAATGGCAAAGAAGGCCAAGAACTTCAAGAAGTCCAAGTCCGGCGTCTACGTGTCCCTGGGCAGCACCGCCTTCGGTGCGCTCAGCGTCGTCAAGCAGGCGAGGATGGCCCGCCAGGACAAGGACACGCTGCGGCTGATCGACGCCGCCGTATCCGCCGCCGCGATCGTGACCGGACTCGCGATCCTCTACCGCGAGCTCAAGCGTCTCGGCGACGACGACGTCCTGCTGGGCTGAGAGGGAAAGTTTCATAGTGACTGTCATCGACCTGGAGTCGTACGAGGATGCCCTCGCGACGTACGACCCCGTCATGGGCCTCGAGGTCCATGTGGAGCTGGGCACCAGGACCAAGATGTTCTGCGGCTGCTCCACCGAGCTCAAGCAGGACGCGAACTCGCAGACCTGCCCGGTCTGCCTCGGGCTGCCGGGCGCGCTTCCGGTCGTCAACGAGATCGGCGTCGAGTCCGCCATCAAGATCGGGCTCGCGCTGAACTGCGAGATCGCCGAGTGGTGCCGCTTCGCCCGGAAGAACTACTTCTATCCGGACATGCCGAAGAACTTCCAGACCTCCCAGTACGACGAGCCGATCGCCTTCGACGGCTATCTGGACGTCCAGCTGGAGGACGGTGAGATCTTCCGCGTGCAGATCGAGCGCGCCCACATGGAGGAGGACACCGGCAAGTCGACACACGTCGGCGGTGCCACCGGCCGTATCCACGGCGCCTCCCACTCGCTGCTCGACTACAACCGTGCGGGCATCCCCCTCATCGAGATCGTCACCAAGCCGATCGAGGGGGCCGGTGCACGCGCCCCCGAGGTCGCCAAGGCGTACGTCGCCGAGCTCCGCGAGCTCATCAAGGCGCTCGGCGTCTCGGAGGCCCGGATGGAAATGGGCCAGATGCGCTGCGACGTCAACCTGTCGCTGCGCCCGCACGGCCGCGAGCAGTTCGGTACGCGCTCCGAGACGAAGAACGTCAACTCGCTGCGTTCCGTCGAGCGCGCCGCCCGCTTCGAGATCCAGCGCCATGCCGCGGTGCTGAACTCCGGCGGGACGATCGTGCAGGAGACCCGGCACTTCCACGAGGAGGACGGCTCCACCACGGCCGGCCGCATCAAGGACAACGCCGAGGACTACCGCTACTTCCCCGAGCCGGACCTGGTGCCGGTCGCACCCGCCCGCGACTGGGTCGAGGAGCTCCGCAAGGGACTTCCCGAGCTGCCCCGGCTGCGCCGCAAGCGGCTGAAGGAGGAGTGGGGTGTCAACGAGCACGACATGCAGTCCATCCTCAACGCCGGCGCGGTCGACCTGATCGTCGCCACGACGGACGCGGGCGCCCCTTCGGACCAGGCCCGCAAGTGGTGGATGGGCGAGCTCGCCCGTAACGCCAACGAGACCGGCCGAAGCCTGGACGAGCTGCCGGTCACCCCGGCGCAGGTCGCCCGGGTGGCGGAGCTCGTCACCTCCGGCGATCTCAACGACAAGCTGGCGCGCCAGGTCCTCGAGGGTGTCCTCGCGGGCGAGGGCGACCCGGACACCGTCGTCGAGAAGCGCGGCCTGAAGGTCGTCTCGGACGAGGGTGCGCTCGGCACCGCCGTCGACGAGGCCATCGCGGCCAACGCGGCGATCGCCGACAAGATCCGCGGCGGCAAGGTCGCCGCGGCCGGCGCGCTCGTGGGCGCGGTCATGAAGGCCACCCGCGGCCAGGCGGACGCGGCGCGCGTGCGTGAGCTGATCCTGGAGAAGCTCGGCGTCGAGGGCTGATTGCCGGCACGCCCCGAAAGGGGGCGGTGCACCCGTAGTACAGGGTGTGCCGCCCCCTTTCCCGCTGCTGGTGCCGCTCGCGGCGTCGTCATGTACCAGGGGTGCCCCGGGTGCGGCGGGGACGTTCACCGGCAGGCCGTTCGGCGGTCTTCCCGTAGCCACCCGGCCTGAATAGCTTCCCCCGTAGATACGGAACCGGGAGGCTCAATTGACCACGGACATGTCACGGCGGCGGCTCTTCGCGCTCGGGGGCGGCGCACTCGGCGCCGCGGCGGTGGGGTCGTTCCTGCCCCCGTCGCTCCAGGCGGCGATCGCCGCACAGCCCGCTGCCGACCGGTCCGGCGGTGCGGGTCTGGAGGCCGTCGAACACGTGGTGATCCTGATGCAGGAGAATCGCTCTTTCGATCACTACTTCGGGATGCTGCGCGGTGTACGCGGCTTCGGTGACCGCAACGCGATCGAACTTCCCTCGGGCAGGCCCGTCTTCGAACAGCCGGGCCCGCTGGGCGCCCCTGTGCTGCCGTTCCCCGTCCGCGAGGCGGCGGAGGCCCAGAAGAAGGACCTGCAGTACATCGGCGCCCTCGACCACTCCTGGAACGGCGGCGCCAAGGCATGGGCCGACGGCTGGATGAACGGCTGGGTCACCGCGAAGACCGCCGCGACCATGGCCTACTACGACCGCGGTGACATCCCGCTGCACTACGAACTCGCCGACACCTTCACGGTCTGCGACGCCTACCACTCCTCGATCCACACCTCCACCAGCCCCAACCGCAACCATCTGTGGAGCGGGACGACCGGCACCGAGGCGAACGGCAGGAGGGCCGTGGGCAACGACGCGTACGACGAGGGCAGCCACCCCGGATACGACTGGGGCACCTACGCCGAGCGTCTGGAGAAGGCCGGGCGGAGCTGGAAGACGTACACCGAGTGGGAGAACTTCACCGACAACCAGATCGAGTTCTTCGCCACCTTCAAGGCCGTCGCCCGCAAAGCCCTGGCGAGGACCGGCGGCCACACCTACATGGAGTCCTTCTACGCCGCCGTGCGTGAGGCGGACACGGAGGGGGAGCGGGAGCGGCTGCTGGGGCTGCTCGACGAGGGTGTCGCGGCCCTGACGGCTGCCGATCGCAGTCTTTTCGACCGGGGGCTGCGCCGGGTCCGGACGGGCACACTCGCCGACGAGTTCGCCGAGGACGTCGCGGCGGGGACGCTGCCCGAGGTCTCCTACCTGGTCCCGTCGGCGGTGGACTCCGAGCACCCGAGCGTCTCCTCGCCGGTGCACAGCGCGACGATCGTCTACAAGGTGCTGGACGCGCTCGGACGGCACCCCGATGTGTGGCGGCGCACCGTCGTCCTCATCAACTACGACGAGAACGACGGGTTCTTCGACCACGTGCCCCCGCCGGTCGCCCCCGCAGAGGTCACCGAGGAGCACTGGGAGGGCAGGCCCACGGGGCTGGGGGTGCGGGTGCCGCTGCTCGTCGTGTCCCCGTGGTCGGTCGGCGGATACGTCTGCTCCGAGGTCTTCGACCACACCTCGGTGATCCGCCTCCTGGAGCGCTGGACGGGGGTGGAGGAGCCCAACATCAGTGACTGGCGGCGCCAGGTCACCGGCGACCTCACCTCGGCCTTCGACTTCACCCGTGCGCGGCGGCAGCCGGAGACGGAGCAACCCGCCGCGATCCCGCCGTTCGGCGGACGATGGCAGCCGAAGCCGCCGGCCGTCCAGCACATGCCGCTCCAGGAGCCTGGCACCCGCCCGGCGCGGCCCCTGCCCTACCGGTGCGACGCGCAGGCGAAGCTCGTGGACGGGGAGCTGCGGGTGGATCTCAGCAACTCCGGCACATCCTCCGCGCACTTCGCGCTCTACCCCTACGCGGAGGAGTTCCCCGCTCCGCAGCACCGTGACGTCAGGGGCGGCGGGCGGTGGACGGTGCCGCTCGCCGGCGACGGGTACCGCTTCACGGTCACCGGCCCGAACGGCTTCCGGCGGGAGTTCGAAGGAGCCTCGGACGGGTCCGCCGAACTCTCCTCCCGCATCGACGCCCGCGAGCGGGACCTGCACCTCACACTGCGCAACAACGGCAGGCGGACGCTGACGTTCACCGTGCGGCCCCTCGGATACGTCGACGAGGACGACCTGCGGGACTGGAACCGGACGGTCAAGGTGAAGCCGGGGCGCAGCCGTACGGTCGTGCACTCCGCGGCCGACGCGCACGGCTGGTACGACCTCTCGGTGACGGCCGACGAAGCGGGGTCCTTCCGGCGCCGGCTGATGGGCCACATCGAGAACGGCAGGGCGAGCGTCTCCGGCTGAAAGGTTGAAAGGCTGAACGGCTGAACGGCTGAACGGCGGGACGGCGGGACGGTTGGCTCTGCCGGTGGAAAGCAGGTGTGAAGCGGTCGGGCGGTGCTCGGCAGGCGGTCGGAGAGGGGCCGGGCGGCGGGGCGTCGGTGAGACAGCGGTCCCGCGACGAGGGCGGAAGTCAAGCCATGTGACCATGGCCACGAAAGCCGCAAAAGATCTGGAATGGCTGACAGAGTGGGCCATTCAGGTCATGCGACTTCGTGGGATGTTCCGGTTATATCCCCCTACGGTCCACGAACCCCAGGAGCACGTCCGTTGGCCGCCATCGCACGCTGGTGCCTCAGGCACCGCCTCGTCGCCGTCCTCATCTGGTTGTTCGCCCTCGGGGGAGTGGCCACCGCAGCGGGGTTCGCGGGTTCCGCCTACTCCGCCGACTACGAGGTGCCGGGCACCGAATCCGGCCGCGCCGGCGAGCTCCTGCAGACGGGGTTCGACGAGATCGGCGGTGACACCGGCACCGTCGTCTGGCACACCGCGGACTCCACCGTCCGCGACGCCGACGTCGAGCGGACGATGACCGGGACGCTGCACGCGATCCGCGCACTGCCCGGAGTCGGCGGCGTCACCGGGCCCTACGGGGCGGCAGCCGAAGGACAGATCAGCGCGGACGGACGCACCGCCTACGCGACGGTCACCTTCGACCACCGGGCCGGCGAGATCCCGCCGGAACAGGCCCAGGCCGTCGTCGACACCGCACAGGAAGCCGCGGGAGAAGGGCTCCAGGTCGAGCTCGGCGGCACCGCCGTCGCCGCGACCGAGGCGCCCGCGCTCCATCTGAGCGAGGCCATCGGGGTGGCCGTCGCCGCGGTCGTCCTCTTCCTCGCGTTCGGCTCGCTGGCCGCGAGCCTGCTGCCCATCGCCACCGCCCTCGTCTCCGTCGGCACCGCGTACGCGGGCATCGTGCTGCTCGGCCACATCATGACCGTCGCCGACTTCGCACCGATGCTGGGCATGCTGATCGGGCTCGGCGTCGGCATCGACTACGCCCTCTTCATCGTCACCCGGCACCGGCGGGGACTGCGGCGCGGTCTGTCCGTGGACGAAGCGGCGCGGAACGCCGTCGCCACGACAGGGCGTGCCGTCGTCTTCGCCGGAGCGACCGTCTGCGTCGCCCTGCTGGGCATGCTGGTCCTGCGGCTCGGCTTCCTCAACGGCGTCGCGATCGCCGCCTCGCTCACCGTGGTGCTGACCGTCGCCGCGTCCGTGACCCTGCTGCCCGCGCTGCTCTCCTTCATCGGGACGCGGGCTCTGAGCCGGCGGGAACGCGGGCGGCTCGCCGAGCACGGGCCGCAGAGCGAACAGGCCACCGGCTTCGCCGTCCGCTGGTCGGCCTTCGTCGAGCGGCGTCCCCGGCTGCTGGGAGCCGTAGCCGCCGTTCTCATGGCAGTGCTCGCGGTGCCCACGCTCTCCCTGCATCTGGGCACCTCCGACCAGGGCAACAACCCCGCCACGGCCACCACCCGTCAGGCGTACGACCTGCTGGCCGAGGGGTTCGGCGCCGGCGTCAACGGGCCGCTGACGATAGCCGCCCACCTCGACGGAGCCGACGACCGGCTCGCCCTGGACGGCCTGCCCTCCGTGCTGCGGGCCACCGACGGTGTCACCTCGGTGAGTCCGCTGACGTACAACGGCAGCGGTGACACCGCGTTCCTCACCGTCGTCCCCGAGTCCGCGCCCCAGTCGCAGCGGACCAGCGAACTCGTCGACCGGCTGCGTCACGACGTCCTTCCACCGGTGGGGGAGAACACCTCGCTCCGGATGCACGTGGGCGGAGTGACGGCGAGTTACGACGACTTCGCGGGGATCATCATCGGCAAGCTGCCACTCTTCGTCGGGGTGGTCGTCGGGCTCGGCTGCCTGCTCCTGCTGCTGGCGTTCCGCTCCCTGGCCGTCCCCCTCAAGGCCGCCGTGATGAACGTGGCCGCCGTGGCCGCGTCCCTCGGCGTCGTCGTCGCCGTCTTCCAGTGGGGGTGGGGGAGCGAACTGCTGGGGCTCGGCAGCGCCGGTCCCATCGAACCGTTCCTCCCGGTGATCATGGTCTCGGTGCTCTTCGGGCTGTCGATGGACTACCAGGTCTTCCTCGTCGGCCGGATGTACGAGGAGTGGCTGGAGACCGGGGACAACCACCGATCGGTGAGCGTCGGCCTCGCGGAGACCGGCCGGGTGATCAACTCTGCCGCGGTGATCATGATCTCCGTCTTCCTCGCCTTCGTCCTCAGCGGCGACCGTGTCATCGCGATGTTCGGCATCGCACTGGCCGCAGCCGTCGCACTCGACGCCTTCGTCCTGCGCACCCTGCTGGTGCCCGCGCTGATGCACATGCTCGGGGGTGCGAACTGGTGGCTCCCCGCCTGGCTGGACCGGCTGATTCCGCGCATCAGCGTCGACCCGCCCGACCGCACCGCCCCGCATGCGAAAATCCCGGGGGAGCGCACCGGCGACGCCGACCGGCCCGTCGTGCAGCACCTCCACTGAGCTGTTACGAGGACCGAGGAGAGCCACTGTGTTCACGGTGTCACTGGGCGACGACGGGGCGGAGCTCCGCCCGCTGGAGCCCTGGCAGGCGGAGGAGTTCCTGGCCCACATGGACCGGGCGCGCGCCCTGGTCGACCCCTGGATCCCGTTCGCCGCGGCCGCCACGGACCTCACCTCCGCACGGGCCCTTCTCCAGCGGTACGCCGACAAGCAGGCGGCGGACACCGGCCGGCTCTACGGCATCTGGCTGGACGGCACGCTGGTCGGCGGCGTCCTGTTCCGGATATTCGAGGCCGGTACCGGCAACTGCGAGATCGGCTGCTGGCTGGAGGCCGCCGCGGAGGGCCGGGGCCTGGTGACCCGCGCCTCCCGGAAACTGATCGACTGGGCCATCGGCGTACGGGGGATGCACCGGGTGGAGTGGATCGCTTCCTCCGCCAACACCCGCAGCGTCGCCGTGGCCGCGCGCCTCGGCATGACGCGCGAAGGTGTACTGCGCGAGGCCTATCCGTACCGCGGCAAGCGTCACGACCATGAGATCTGGGCGGTCCTGGCCTCTGAATGGCGTACGGCACAGGGCTGAGGCTCTCAGTGTTAAGGAGGCTCTCATACGGGACCCCTAGCGTGCGGCGCATGAACACCTCCCCCTCCACTCCGACCACCGACGACACCGAGGAAAGGAAGGCGGCCGACACGACCGCCGCTACACCGGACGTGACGAAGAAGGCCGGCCCCGGGGACGACGCCGTCCCGGACGGTGTCGCACCGGGCGTGACCGCGTCGGACGTGACCGCCATGGACGTGGCCGCGACCGACGCCGCCGCGGAGGACGGCCTGGAGGTCGAGCCGGACCCCTACGCCGAAGCCGATGCCACCGCCGCCGCAGGAGTCGGGACCGGAGCCGCAGCCGTCGTGGCCGCCGGGCTCGGTATCGTCTCGCTCTCGGGCGCGTGGACCGGACGCGTCGCCGCCGAGCGCGAGACCCTCATGGGACAGATCAAGACCTCCGGCGGTGGCAGCGCAGCCCAGCAGATCTCCGAGATCTACGGTGACGCCTGGCACACCACGGCCCTCGTCAACGGGCTCTTCGCGCTGCTCGCGCTGATCGTCGGCGTCTTCGTCCTGGTCCGCCCCGCATTCGGCGCACCCTCCGTCCTTCCACAGGCGGGCTGGGTCCGCTCCGTCGCCGTGGCGGGCACGGCACTTGGCGTGCTCGGCCTGCTGATCTCCGTCGGCATGTACCTCGACCTCTTCGTCGCGCTGCCGTCCGCCGCCGGAGGCTGAGGCTCCGCAGGCCGTCGGCCGAGTCATCCGTCACCAGGATCCGGGCGCCCCGTCCGCAGCGATACGGCACCCGCCCGGTGCGGCACTGGCCCGGCGCGGCGGCATCCCTTGGGGCGGGAACGGGAGCGCGGCTTCCTGTCGTGCCCCTACTCCCGTCCGCAGCAGGGTGTGGACCGGGTGCGCCGGCACCCTGGCCGGGCCGCCGCCTCCGGCCGGAGGCGGCGGCCCGCACCGGCGCACCCGCTTCCGGCCGTGTCCGGCGGAGCGGGGACCCGGGAGACCCGGAGTCCGGGGGCTCGGCCCCCGGTTACCGCACCTTCAGGAGAAGGATCCGGTCGTCCCCCGACTTCACGTCGCCGCGCCCGTCCGTGTTGCTCGTGACCAGCCACAGCTTGTCGCCGCCCGCGGCGAGCACCGTGCGCAGACGGCCGTACTTCCCTTCCAGGAACGCCTGGGGGGCGGCCAGCGGCTCCCCGTCCGCCTTGCCCGAGAGCGGGATCCGCCAGAGCCGCTCGCCCCGCAGCCCCGCCATCCAGATCGACCCCTCCGCATACGCGATGCCGCTCGGCGAAGCCTCCGAGGTCTTCCACTGGGCGACCGGGTCGACGAACCCCGGCTCGCCCTCCTTGCCCTCGACATCGGGCCAGCCGTAATTCTTGCCCGGCTCGATCAGATTCAGCTCGTCCCAGGTGTTCTGGCCGAATTCGGCAGCCCAGAGCCGCTTACCACCGTCCCAGGCGAGACCCTGGACGTTGCGGTGCCCGTACGAATAGATCAGGGAGTCGGCCTCGGGATTGCCGTGCACCGGCTCGCCGTCGGGCGTCATCCGCAGGATCTTGCCCGAAGGGGACGACTTGTCCTGGGCGAGACCTGTGTCACCCGTCTCGCCCGTGCCTGCGTACAGCATGCGGTCCGGCCCGAACGCGATCCGCCCGCCGTTGTGGATGGAGCCCTTCGGGATGCCCCGGAGAATGGTGTCCGGGGCGCCCAGCTGCCGGCCCGCGGGCTTCTTCTCGTCGTACAGCATGCGGGCGATGCGGTTGTCCGACTCGGTGGTGAAGTAGGCGTAGACCAGATGGTCCGCGCCGAAGGTCGGGGCGACGGCGAGGCCCAGCAGGCCGCCCTCGCCCGCCGGCGCCACCCCCGGCACCGAGCCGAGCAGCGTCTTCTTGCCGCTCTCACTGTCGATGCGGGTGATCGTCGCTTCGTCGCGCGAGGCGACCAGCAGGTCGCCCCCCGGAAGTGCGGCGAGGCCCCAGGGAGACGCGAGGCCGTCCGTGAGCGTCTTCACCACTTCGGCCGAGCCCTTGGCCGGCGGTGGCTCCGCCGACGGGCTCCCTGAGGCCGGGGGAGCGGGCGTGGCGCTTGCCGGGGGCGAGGCGGCACCCTCACCGGCTGCCGGGCCGTCATCGGACGAGCAGGCGGACAGCAGGAGGGCGGCCGAGGCGAGCAGGGCCACTACCCCCTTGCGCAGCACGGGAGTT
The DNA here is from genome assembly GCF_001700505.1 of Streptomyces mutomycini. Lineage (GTDB taxonomy): Bacteria > Actinomycetota > Actinomycetes > Streptomycetales > Streptomycetaceae > Streptomyces > Streptomyces mutomycini. The sequence continues at coordinate 10,934 of NZ_MAPV01000154.1, read as the reverse complement.
TGCACAGCACCGATCCTTTCGACGGTCGCACGACTACTGTTCTTACACCGCCACTCCGCCCCGGGTTCCCGATCTTCGCCGAATTCTCCCGCGACGGAGCCAGTGCCAGGCCATGGAGCAGGCTCCACCGGGCGGAGTCAGTCCCATGATCCGAGGGCCCGCGGCAGCCCGGCTATCTCCGCCAGATCCCGGTCCGTCAGGGCCAGCTCCGCCGCTCCCGCGTTCTCCACGGCCCATCGCTCCCGCTTCGCCCCGGGCACCGGCACCACATGGCGGCCCTGCCGCAGGACCCACGCCAGAGCCACCTGCGCCGGAGTGGCGCCGTGCCGCTCCGCGATCCTGCGCAGCCCCACCACCACCGGCTGGTTGGCCGCCATCATCTCCGCGGTGAAGCGGGGATGCCTGGCCCGCGGGTCATCGGGCTCGAAGCCCTGACCGGGTTTGAGGGTGCCCGTGAGATAGCCGTTGCCCAGCGGCATCGCGGCCAGCACACCCACACCGCGCGCCGCGCACCACGGAAGCAGGTCTTCCAGAGCCTCGGGCGACCACACCGAGAGCTCCGCCTGGACCGCGCTGACGGGAAACACCTGCTGCACCCGCTCCAACTGCCTGAGGGTGCCGTCGTGCATCCGCGCCCCCGGCCCACGGCCTGCCCGGGCACCCACGGCGCACAGCCCGAGGGCCCGCACCTTGCCGGCGGTCACCAGGTCCGCCATGGCGCCCCACGTCTCCTCCACCGGCACCTCGGGGTCCGCCCGGTGCAACTGGTAGAGGTCGATCACATCGGTCTGGAGCCGTCGCAGCGAGGCGTCACAGGCCCTGCGCACATAGCCGGGGCGTCCGTTGGCCACGATGTGCTGATCCCCCACCAGCAGACCGCACTTGGTGGAGAGGAAGGCTTCGGACCGGCGGCCCCTGAGCGCCCTTCCGACGAGCAGTTCGTTGGTGAACGGCCCGTACATGTCGGCGGTGTCGAGCAGTTGGACGCCCGCGTCCAGCGCGGCGTGCACGGTCCGCACCGAGCGGTCGCCTCGCTGCTCCGACGCGCTGTAGGCCCAGCTCATCGGCATACAGCCCAGCCCGACCGCGCCCACGGCGAGCGCCGCCGCACCGATAGTCCTGCGCTCCAACTCCCCGAACCCTCCCTCGGTCCCATGATCACGGGGCCTCCAGCACCCCAAAGTAACCTCTGCGGTTCCGCGCCTTTCGCATAGCCTCCTGACCATGACTTCTTCATCCGCCACCGACGTATGGCTGCCGTTCGCCGCCGATGAGGTCGAGGGCCTCCCCGAGGGTCTCGACTACCGTTTCTGGGACGGTGGCCCGGACTACCCGGCGGATCCCGCCGACTGCGTGTTCTACGTCGTCCCCTACATGAAGGGCCCGGAGGTCGCGGTCCGTCCGCTGAAGGGGATGAGCGCGGTGCAGGTCGTCCAGACCCTCTCCGCGGGCATAGACCACGTGGAGCCGGGGCTCGGTCTGCTGCCCGCAGGAGTGCGGCTGTGCAATGCCAAGGGCGTGCACGAGGCCTCGACGGCCGAGCTCGCACTCGCGCTGATCCTGGCCTCGCTCCGCGGGTTCCCCGGCTTCGTGCACGGCCAGGACGAGGAGGAGTGGCGGTCCGGCTTCTATCCGGCACTCGCCGACAAGTCCGTCCTCGTGGTGGGTTACGGATCGATCGGTGCGGCCATCGAGGACCGGCTCGAACCCTTCGAGTGCGCGCGGGTGGTACGCGTCGCACGCTCCGCACGGGCCACCGCACGCGGTCCCGTACACGCGATCGAGGAACTTCCCACGCTGCTCCCCGAGGCCGACGTCGTCATTCTGTCCACTCCGCTGAACCCCTCCACACAAGGGCTGGTGGGCCCGGGCTTCCTCTCCGCGATGCGGGACGGCGCCCTGCTCGTGAACGTCGCGCGGGGCGCCGTCGTCGACACCGCGGCCCTGCTGTCCGAACTGGAGTCGGGGCGGCTGCGTGCCGCGCTCGACGTGACCGACCCGGAACCGCTGCCCGCGGGTCACCCTCTCTGGCATGCTCCCAACACGCTGATCACTCCTCATGTGGGCGGCAGCACCTCCGCGTTCCTGCCCCGGGCCAAGCGGCTGCTGGCCGGACAGCTCACCCGTTTCGCCGCGGGAGAGGCGGTCGGCAACCTCGTCCTGACGACCGGCTGACGCGCTCCGAAGCGCTCCGGGCGCATCACGTTCCTCCAACACCCCAGGTCGTCACGGAGAGTAGAGGAGCTATATCCCTGAGTGACGACTCTGGTGTATCGTCCAGAAGAGGGCTGCGTCGTGGAAGGGACGGCGTCGGGGGAGGAAGCGCAACGCGAGGGGGCGATGGGCGATGTTCGGCCAATGGATAGACGAACCGGCGCGGCGGGGCGGGCGGAAGAGGTCGACTGCGGCGAGGGCGGCGGGGCGTGTTCGCGGAGATCTCCGGTGAGCGCGCTCGGTAGCCTTCTCGCCCGGCAGCCGGCTTCGGGACGGGTGACGGGGCTGCACGCCCAGCTCGTCCTCGCCGCCGTGTGCGCCGGGTACGCGGTGGGCGCCGCCTTCGGCTGGGGGTCACCCGAAGTAGCCATGTTCATGGGTGACTTCGGGCTCAGTGCCGCCGCCCTGATCGCCGCCGTGTCGTGTTTCCTCTACGCCCGCGTCGGCGGCGGCCGGTTCCGGTCCGCCTGGCTCCTCTTCTCGCTGTCCTCGGTCATGGCCGCCGGAGGCAACGCCGTATGGGGCTGGTACGAGGTGGTGCTGGGCCGTCCGGTGCCCACCCCCTCCCTCGCGGACCTCTTCTTCCTCTGTTTCGCTCCACCGGCCATCGTGGGGCTGCTCGTCCTGGCCAAGCGGCCCGTCACGCGGGCGGGCTGGGTCTGCCTGGTGCTGGACGCGTGGCTGATCGGCGGATCCCTGCTGACGCTGTCCTGGAGCCTCGCGCTCGCCCACACCGCGCACGTCGTGAACGCGGCGGGGGAGAGCGTGGCGAGGGCGGCGCTCTCGCTGGCCTACCCGCTGCTCGACATCGTGCTGGTCTCCATGGTGCTCGCGCTGCACTTCCGGCGGGTCAGCATGAACCGCTCCGCAGTGAACACCGCCATCGCCGGCCTCGCCCTGACCGTCCTGTGCGACGCCCTGTTCACCGCCCCGCTGCTGCGCTCGACGTACCACTCGGGCCAGCTGCTGGACGCGGGCTGGTTCGCCGGTTCCCTGCTCCTCGCCTACGCCCCCTGGGGGGCCGGCCGCGGTCAGGACAACGCTGTCGAGGCGCCCGGCGCGGGGCCGCGCGCCGTCAGCCGTCCGATCGCCGGATCGCTCGCCGCACTCACGCCCTACCTGGCCGCGGCGGTCTGCACCCTCGGCATCCTGTACAACGTGGTGGAGGGCCGCAGGGTCGACCGGGTCGTGGTCCTCACCGGCTGCACGGTGGTGCTCGCACTGGTCCTGCGGCAGGCCATCATGCTCCTCGACAACATCGCGCTCACCCAGGAACTCGCCCAGAAGGAGAACCACTTCCGCTCCCTGGTGCAGGGTTCCAGCGACGTCATCATGATCGCCGAGCCCAGCGGAGTGCTCCGCTACGTGAGCCCCGCGGCGGCCGGGGTCTACCGGCGTGAGGCCGAGGACCTGGTCGGTGCGGAGCTGTCGTCGATCATCCATCCCGATGACCTGGGGGGAGTTGTCCACGAGCTGCGGCGCTTCCTCGCCGCCCCGCCCGGGGAGGAGTCCACCACCCGGATCGAGTGCCGCTTCAGGTCGGGCACGGGTGACTGGCTCCACGTCGAGTCATCCGTCAACCGGCACGCGGGCGGCCTGCTGCTCAACAGCCGCGATGTGACCGAGAGGGTCAGGCTGCAGGCGCAGCTCCAGCACAACGCCGAACACGACTCGCTCACCGATCTGCCCAACCGTGCCCTGTTCACCACCCGGGTCGGTCAGACGCTGGGGGGCCGCCGGGCCGGGGACCCGGGTACCGCCGTGCTCTTCATCGACCTCGACGGCTTCAAGGCGGTCAACGACTCCATCGGCCATCAGGCGGGCGACGAGCTCCTGGTCCAGGCCGGGCGCCGCCTGCTGGAGTCCGTACGCACGTCGGACACCGCGGCACGCCTCGGGGGCGACGAGTTCGCCGCGCTCATCGTCGGCGACGGCACCCGGGACCAGGCCGCCCGGGAGTACCAGGTCCACGAGATCGCCGACCGGCTGCGCCTCAGGCTCTCCCAGCCGTACCGGATCGGCGCCGGCGAGGTCCGGGTCGCCGCCTCCATCGGGGTCGCCTTCGCCGAGCCCTCCATCACGCCGAAGGACCTCATGCGCAACGCCGACCTCGCCATGTACCGCGCGAAGGCGAACGGCAAGGGCCGGGTCGAGCTGTACGCCCCCCAGATGCAGGCGGACGTCGTGCGCCGCTCCGAGCTGGCCGCGCGGCTCCGCACGGCCCTGCGCGAGGGCGAGTTCGCCCTGCTCCACCAGCCCGTCGTCCATCTGGCCAGCGGCACGGTCGCGGCCGTCGCCGCCCAGGCCCGCTGGCGCTCCTCCCAGGGCATCCTCTTCACCCCGGCCGAGTTCCTCCGCGTCTCCGAGGACAACGAGCGCGCCGCCGAGCTGGGCACCTGGCTGCTGGAGGAGGCCGTCGAGCAGGCCGCCGACCGCTCCAGGGCCGGGCACCCGGTCGCCGTATCCGTGCGCGTGTCCGCCGCCCGGCTCCTGGACCGGGCCCTGCCGCCGGGTTCCGTGGAGGCGCTCCTGACCCGGCACGGGCTGCCCTCGGGCGCCCTCATGATCGAAGTGGCGGACAGTGACCCACGGGTCTCCTTCGACGAGCTGGAGCAGCGGCTGGTCGCACTGCGCAGACTGGGCGTCCGGATCGCGCTCGACGGCTTCGGCAGCGGCTACGCCGCGGTCAACGCCCTGCGCCGGCTTCCCATCGACGTACTGAAACTGGACCGGTGCCTCGTGGAGGGCGTCGTCGAATCGGCGAGGCTGCACAAGATCACCAGTGGGCTGCTGCGGATCGCCGGGGATCTCGGCATGCAGTCGGTGGCCGAGGGGGTGGACGTGCCCGAGCAGGTGCGCGCGCTGCGCGCGATGGGATGTACGCACGGCCAGGGAATGGCCTTCTCCGGGCCGCTGGACGAGTACCGGCTGCGGCGCACCCTCATCCGCGGGAAGTACCCCGTCCCGGCCGTCGGCCCGGCCCCTCGGCCGGTGCTCGCGGGCGGCGTGATCCCGCTCCAGAACCGCTCACATGATGAGACGACCGTCCCACCTACTTGACACCGTGCGCGTGCCGGAGAGAGGGTCAATGCCATGCGCACCCGAATTCTCGTACTTGGAAAGCGCGTCGGCTGAAGCAGGGTCACTCATGGACACCCCGCAGACCGCACCGGCGCGCTCCCCTCGCTTGCCTCACGGCACGAGGGGTTTTTTGTTGCACCGGGACCGTTCAAAACCCCGCAAAAACACCGCATAAACCCTCAGCTTCGAGAAGAGAATGCCGATGACCGAGCAGGCCACCGGGGCCCAGCACCCGCAGCCGCGGGCCCGTAACGGCGGACCGTCCTCCGCCTCCGTTGAGCACCTCACGGGCGCGCAGTCCCTCATCCGTTCTCTCGAGGAAGTCGGCGCCGACACCGTATTCGGCCTCCCCGGCGGCTGCATCCTTCCCGCGTACGACCCCCTGATGGACTCCACCCGGGTCCGTCACATCCTGGTCCGCCACGAGCAGGGTGCCGGTCACGCGGCCACCGGCTACGCACAGGCGACCGGCAAGGTCGGCGTGTGCATGGTCACCTCGGGTCCCGGTGCCACCAACCTGGTGACGCCCATCGCCGACGCGGCGATGGACTCCGTGCCGCTGGTCGCGATCACCGGCCAGGTCGCCTCCGGCGCCATCGGTACGGACGCCTTCCAGGAAGCCGACATCTGCGGCATCACGATGCCCATCACGAAGCACAACTTCCTGGTCACCCGCGCAGAGGACATCGCGCACACGGTCGCCGAGGCCTTCCACATCGCCTCCACCGGCCGCCCGGGACCGGTCCTCGTCGACATCGCCAAGGACGCCTTGCAGGCCAGGACGGCCTTCAGCTGGCCGCCGACGATGGACCTGCCCGGCTACCGCCCGGTCACCAAGCCGCACGCCAAGCAGATCCGCGAGGCCGCCAAGCTCATCACGCAGGCCAAGCGCCCCGTGCTCTACGTCGGCGGCGGCGTCATGAAGGCCGGCGCCACCGCCGAGCTGAAGGTCCTGGCCGAGCTCACCGGAGCGCCCGTCACCACCACCCTGATGGCGCTCGGCTCCTTCCCCGACAGCCACCCGCTGCACGTGGGGATGCCCGGCATGCACGGTTCGGTCACCGCCGTCACCGCGCTGCAGAAGGCCGACCTGATCGTCGCGCTCGGGGCAAGGTTCGACGACCGCGTCACCGGCAAGCTGGACAGCTTCGCGCCGTACGCCAAGATCGTCCACGCGGACATCGACCCGGCCGAGATCGGCAAGAACCGCGCCGCCGACGTCCCGATCGTCGGAGACGCCCGCGAGGTCATCGCCGACCTCGTCCAGGCGGTCCAGGCGGAGCACACCGACGGCAACACCGGCGACTACAGCGCCTGGTGGAAGGACCTCAACCGCTGGCGCGACACCTACCCGGTCGGCTACGACCTGCCGGAGGACGGCAGCCTCTCCCCGCAGCAGGTCATCCAGCGCATCGGCCAGCTCGCCCCCGAGGGCACGATCTTCGCGGCGGGCGTCGGCCAGCACCAGATGTGGGCCTCGCACTTCATCAACTACGAGCAGCCCTCCACCTGGCTCAACTCCGGCGGCGCCGGGACCATGGGGTACGCCGTCCCGGCCGCGATGGGTGCCAAGGCGGGCATGCCCGACCGCGCCGTCTGGGCGATCGACGGCGACGGCTGCTTCCAGATGACCAACCAGGAACTCACCACCTGCGCGCTCAACAACATCCCGATCAAGGTCGCGATCATCAACAACGGCGCGCTCGGGATGGTCCGCCAGTGGCAGACCCTGTTCTACAACCAGCGCTACTCCAACACCGTGCTGCACTCCGGCCCGGACGCGGACGGCAATGCCGCCAAGGGCACGCGCGTGCCGGACTTCGTCAAGCTGTCCGAGGCCATGGGCTGTTACGCGATCCGCTGCGAGGACCCGGCCGACCTGGACAAGGTCATCGCCGAGGCCAACGCGATCAACGACCGCCCGGTCGTCATCGACTTCATCGTCCACGAGGACGCCATGGTGTGGCCGATGGTCGCAGCCGGCACCTCCAACGACGAGGTCATGGCAGCGCGCGGCGTCCGCCCCGACTTCGGCGACAACGAAGACGACTGAGAGACAGAGAGAGACCGACTCCATGTCCAGTAAGCACACACTCTCCGTCCTGGTCGAGAACAAGCCGGGTGTCCTCGCCCGGATCACGGCCCTGTTCTCCCGGCGCGGCTTCAACATCGACTCGCTCGCGGTCGGTACCACCGAACATCCCGACATCTCACGCATCACCATTGTCGTGAACGTCGAGGGCCTGCCCCTGGAGCAGGTGACGAAGCAGCTCAACAAGCTGGTCAACGTCCTGAAGATCGTCGAACTCGAGCCCGCCGCAGCGATCCAGCGGGAGCTCGTCCTGGTGAAGGTCCGTGCCGACAACGAGACCCGCTCCCAGATCGTCGAGATCGTCCAGCTGTTCCGTGCCAAGACCGTCGACGTCTCCCCGGAGGCCGTCACGATCGAGGCGACCGGGGGAGCCGACAAGCTGGAGGCCATGCTCAAGATGCTGGAGCAGTTCGGCATCAAGGAGCTCGTCCAGTCCGGCACCATCGCCATAGGGCGCGGCGCGCGCTCGATCACCGACCGTTCCCTGCGCGCTCTCGACCGTACGGCGTAGCCCCATCCGGCCATCTCGCCGCTCGTATGGCGAGACCCGGCAACGTACCCCACGCACCCCGCCGTACGGTGGGACGCAACACCTGCACACCAAGGAGAAGACCCAGTGGCCGAGCTGTTCTACGACGACGATGCCGACCTGTCCATCATCCAGGGCCGTAAGGTCGCGGTCCTCGGTTACGGCAGCCAGGGGCACGCCCACGCGCTGTCGCTGCGTGACTCGGGTGTCGACGTCCGTGTCGGTCTGCACGAGGGTTCGAAGTCCAAGGCCAAGGCCGAGGAGCAGGGCCTGCGCGTGGTGACCCCGTCCGAGGCCGCCGCCGAGGCCGACGTCATCATGATCCTCGTCCCGGACCCGATCCAGGCCCAGGTCTACGAGGAGTCCGTCAAGGACAACCTCAAGGACGGCGACGCGCTGTTCTTCGGCCACGGCCTGAACATCCGCTTCGACTTCATCAAGCCGCCGGCCAACGTCGACGTCTGCATGGTCGCCCCGAAGGGCCCGGGCCACCTGGTCCGCCGCCAGTACGAGGAGGGCCGCGGCGTCCCGTGCATCGTGGCGGTCGAGCAGGACGCCTCGGGCAAGGGCCTGGAGCTCGCCCTCAGCTACGCGAAGGGCATCGGCGGCACCCGCGCCGGAGTCATCAAGACGACCTTCACCGAGGAGACCGAGACCGACCTGTTCGGTGAGCAGGCCGTCCTCTGCGGTGGCACGGCCGCCCTGGTGAAGGCCGGTTTCGAGACGCTGACCGAGGCCGGCTACCAGCCGGAGATCGCGTACTTCGAGTGCCTCCACGAGCTGAAGCTCATCGTGGACCTCATGTACGAGGGCGGCCTGGAGAAGATGCGCTGGTCCATCTCGGAGACCGCCGAGTGGGGCGACTACGTCACCGGCCCGCGCATCATCACCGACGCCACCAAGGCCGAGATGAAGAAGGTCCTCGCCGAGATCCAGGACGGCACCTTCGCCAAGGCGTGGATGGCCGAGTACCACAACGGTCTGCCCAAGTACAACGAGTACAAGAAGGCCGACAGCGAGTCCCTGCTGGAGACCACCGGCAAGGAGCTCCGCAAGCTCATGAGCTGGGTCGACAACGAGGACGCCTGAGTTCTCGCCGGGGGGCAGGTCCGCAAGGGCCCGCCCCCCGGCGCGAGGCCGGCCTCACACCCCGTGTCACTGCGGGGAGAGACGGGTGGCAGGAAGGCGGCACCGTACGCATGTACAGACCGCTCACCCCGTGCGGGTGATCCTTTCACCGGAGCGCAGACCGCGCCCGGCCGCATGACTACACTTCTCAACACATACACGCGTCAGGGCCCACAGTGTCGTGCGTCTTCCACGCGGCTAGCCCCTCCACCGCCTGCGGCCGTCGGGACGGCCGTCCGCACTGGACTTGTGAGGACACACGTGAGCTCGAAACCTGTCGTACTCATCGCCGAAGAGCTGTCGCCCGCCACGGTTGACGCCCTGGGTCCGGATTTCGAGATCCGGCACTGCAACGGCGCGGACCGCGCCGAACTCCTCCCCGCGATCGCGGACGTCGACGCGATCCTGGTGCGTTCCGCCACCAAGGTCGACGCCGAGGCCATCGCCGTGGCCAAGAAGCTCAAGGTCGTCGCCCGCGCGGGCGTCGGTCTGGACAACGTCGACGTCTCCTCGGCCACCAAGGCCGGTGTGATGGTCGTCAACGCGCCGACGTCCAACATCGTCACCGCCGCCGAGCTGGCCTGCGGCCTGCTCGTCGCCACCGCGCGCAACATCCCGCAGGCCAACACCGCCCTGAAGAACGGCGAGTGGAAGCGCTCCAAGTACACGGGTGTCGAGCTCAGCGAGAAGACCCTCGGAGTCGTCGGCCTCGGCCGCATCGGCGTGCTGGTCGCGCAGCGCATGTCGGCCTTCGGCATGAAGATCGTCGCGTACGACCCCTACGTGCAGCCGGCGCGCGCCGCGCAGATGGGCGTCAAGCTCCTCACGCTGGACGAGCTGCTCGAGGTCTCCGACTTCATCACGGTGCACCTGCCCAAGACCCCCGAGACGCTCGGCCTGATCGGCGACGAGGCGCTGCACAAGGTGAAGCCCTCGGTGCGCATCGTCAACGCCGCGCGCGGCGGCATCGTCGACGAGGAGGCGCTTGCCTCCGCCCTCAAGGAGGGCCGGGTCGCCGGCGCGGGACTGGACGTGTACACCAAGGAGCCCTGCACGGACTCCCCGCTGTTCCAGTTCGACCAGGTCGTCTGCACCCCGCACCTCGGTGCCTCCACCGACGAGGCGCAGGAGAAGGCGGGCATCGCGGTCGCCAAGTCCGTCCGCCTGGCCCTCGCCGGTGAGCTCGTGCCCGACGCCGTCAACGTCCAGGGCGGCGTCATCGCCGAGGACGTGCGCCCCGGACTGCCGCTCGCCGAGAAGCTCGGCCGGATCTTCACCGCGCTCGCGGGCGAGGTCGCAGCCCGTCTCGACGTCGAGGTCTACGGCGAGATCACGCAGCACGACGTGAAGGTGCTCGAACTCTCCGCGCTCAAGGGCGTCTTCGAGGACGTCGTCGACGAGACCGTGTCGTACGTCAACGCCCCGCTCTTCGCCCAGGAGCGCGGTGTCGAGGTCCGCCTCACCACCAGCTCCGAGTCGCCGGACCACCGCAACGTCGTCACCGTCCGCGGCACGCTGTCGAGTGGTGAGGAGGTCGCGGTCTCCGGCACGCTGGCCGGCCCCAAGCACCTCCAGAAGATCGTCGCGATCGGCGAGCACGACGTCGATCTGGCGCTCGCCGACCACATGGTCGTCCTGCGGTACGAGGACCGTCCGGGCGTCGTCGGCGCCGTCGGCAAGATCCTCGGCGAGGCCGGTCTGAACATCGCGGGCATGCAGGTCTCGCGGAAGGACGCGGGCGGCGAGGCGCTGGTCGTCCTCACCGTCGACGACACCATCCCGCAGTCGGTCCTCACCGAGATCGCCGACGAGATCGGTGCCGCCTCGGCCCGTTCGGTGAACCTCACCGACTGATCCCGCCCCCTCACGACGACCGCGCCCGGCGGACAG